>CAKMOP010000085.1 GCA_927910985.1 uncultured Porphyromonas sp.
TTTTCTTGAGCTTCCAAGACTTCATCTCAGGATAATGGGAGCGCTGCTGTTGGATGAACTTCTCCTTTAAATTCAGCTCTCCCCAACTGTGCGATGATAAAGTCCAGGCCTTCACGATGGAGCTTGTCCGCTATATTCTCAACAGCAGAATTATTGTTTGAGACGATGAGTATTGTCTTCCCCGAAAGGAGCAGGTTGGCTATGATATTCAGGATCGTCTGCGTTTTCCCTGTACCGGGAGGTCCTTGTATGATACTTACCTGATGAGACAACGCTGCTTCTACGGCTTCCTTTTGACTGGTATTGCATCCGAAAGGGTAGTACACCTGCTTTGCTTTGGGGCGGACAGCTAACTTTCTTTTGTCACCGAGGTATTGAGCCAGGGGGACATTGTCTCTCATCATATCGACTTGATTATAGCCATCGGCTAAGCTGTTGTATCCGTCATCGCTTACCAGCCCTGTTTCATTGGCGAGGGTCTTGAGATACTCCCAAATGGATCCTCCAGTCTTGGCTATAGAAGTACGGGTGATATAGACGTCCTTACCATCGAGACATTCGGCATAACCATCTGTATATGTGACTCTATAAAAGTTCTGTTGAGGGCTCGTGAAGCAGAGTACCTCGGAGATATTAGAGATGCGCTTGTTTCGGACGTACAGCCCTCGCTCTTCGAGGTCAATAGGAGTAGGCTGCTGCAGATAAAGGAGTCGGGCTTTGTTGTAGTGAAAGATGCGCGAAGAGGTGTTGAAAGAGACTGTCCAGCCTCCATGCTCATTCCTTTGGATTGACTTGATCTGCTCGGTAATAAATATTGATTTACTACCTTTTCGCTCCAAGTCTACAATCATACATTTCCTTGCATCCATTCTCTCTATCTGAATATATTATGCCTTATTTCTTATGCCTTGTGTCAAATAGTGGTGTGCTGTGGATGATCAATCCACGGCTTTGCTCGGTCCGTGCGAAGTAGGAGCCTATTCCCTTCCAAAGAGGGAAGCCCTTCGCTGTGTGGAGGGAGGGCGTAGATAGGGCGGTGGTAGCGTTCGGCAAAGCGTACTGTGTGCATAGTGCCACTCTTGAGCCCACATTCGATGACAAGAACTGCCGAGCTGAGAGCTGCCTGTAGGCGATCACGTGCAATCAGGCGATACTTATCTACGGGTGTGCCGAGGGAATATTCAGAGAGTACAAGTCCTCCTGAAGCGATGATTTCTTCTTGGAGTGCTTGGTGCCCTTCGGGATGGGTGCGGTCAAGTCCAGTGGCGACCACTGCAATGGTGTGTCCACCCACATCTAAGGCTCCTCGATGGGAGGCAGCATCACACCCATAGGCTAAGCCACTGAGGATGATCACTCCTTTCGCGGCCTCTTCTCGAGCGATTCGGTGGGATGCGCTCTGCCCGTCGTGGCTTGGCCGTCGCGTGCCGATGATGGCAAGGGACGTGTGCGTCGTGGAGCTGCGTAGTAGTTGGATATTGCCACGTGCATAGAGCAGAGGCGGTTGCGCTCCCCCCAAGACTCTTAGTTGCTCGGGATAGTCGGGGGAAAAGTAAGGTAGAAGGTAGGTATCAGACTGAAGGCAACGAGCGAGCTCTTCCTTAGCACTGGGAAGGGCTCGCTCGATGATGTCCCGATAGCATTCGATGCCCGTTGGCAGGCCTAACGGAAGTTCGGGCTGTGTGGCTTCGTTGTCGCTGAAAAGGCGCAGCAGTTGCCGTGATGGAATGCCCGAAGAGCGGAGTGCCAATAGCTCTAAGAGTTGCTCCTCGCTGTTCGGATTCTGTTGCATAGGTCGCTCAGTAAGTCTATTCGTCTGCCTCGCTTTCCTCCTGACTGGATGTAAGGGAGAAGATGGAGAAGTTCACCGAGCCATATTCCCGATGTTCAGCGAAGTGAGGAAGCTCCGAGAAGTCATAGGTACCAGGATGCTCTACGACTAAGACACCTTCCTCCTTTAGAAGTCCCGAGGAGAGGATTAGCTGGGGAAGGGTAGCGATCTCCTTGAGCTTGTAGGGGGGGTCCGCAAAGATGAAGTCGAATTGCCCACGGCTTCCCTTCGAAGCTTGGAGGTAGCGGAAGACGTCCGATTGGAGGACTTGGAGACGAGCTTCTTCCTTCAGTTCGCGTGCTACGGAGCGGATGAAGAGGGCGTGTTCACGACGCTGCTCGAGAGCGATGACGCGACGACAGCCGCGAGAGATGAGTTCGACCGAGATACTTCCAGTACCACTAAAGAGGTCGAGTGCAGTAGCTTCGTCGAAGTCAATATAGTACTGGAGGACGTTGAAGAGGTTCTCCTTGGCAAAGTCTGTCGTGGGGCGAGCATTGAAACTCTTGGGGACGTCGAAGCGACGACGCTTGTGCTTCCCTCCGATGATACGCATTGTCTCTTAGTCGTTAGGGGCTGGGGCTACTTCGCGCTCAAGGTAGGGGAGACTCTGGTAGCCTTGGATGGTGATCTGGGAAATATAGGGGTGGAGTAGCTGACAGGCCTCCTCGGCGATCGCTTGGAGTGACTGTTGTGTGGCAGACTGCTCCTCTTCGCTGTAGGCGATGGTCAGGCGATCGGTCGTCCCTTCCAGGGCGAAGTGCCTCCAGAAGGCAAAGGTGTAGAATATGATCTCACCTGCTACGACCTCTTGACTGTGCCCCGCAATAAGTGGGGCACTGTTGTGTGCTTCGATTTCTCCTTCCTGGATGAGGATGAGATCCATCGCTCCAGGACGAAGAAGCAAGAGGAGCTCTCGCCCTTGTGTCGCTCTGCTCTTGGCTCGCTGACTCTCTAAGATGGGAGCAAAGTGTGGCTGGGGCTCAATGAGTAAGAGCGTACGACGGAGGAACTGATAGGCATCGCTCGGCCAGCTGAGTACGAAGGTCTTCGTGTCGTCAGGCAGCGCATAGCGTAGAGTACATAGCGATTCATTAGCTCGCTGACCTGCCGTACTCCCAGTCTCTTCTGTAGGGGATAGCCACAGCTCGTCTTGACCTTCTTGGAGTAAGGCGGTCGGCACCAGGACGGCTTGCTTGGGCTCGTAGTAGAGCGTGACGCTACGATAGGGGAGACTGAGGAACTCATACGAGAAGTACAGTTCCTGTAGAGCTTCGTAGACCGAATGAACTGATGCTGATGTCTTGAGTCGTCCAGCGTGTACTAAGCGTGGAGTCTCTGCAGAAGCCTTAGCTTCGGAGGTGATACAAAAAGCAAGTCCACCCGAAATAGTTCGGATGGACAAGCTGTAGTGTGCAGCCTCAGCTGCAGTGATCTGTGGAATGTGGGGTCCATTACTCCCAGTTACCGGTTCGTCTTAGCTTCGGTCAGTGAGCCGACACGAAGACCAGGGAAAGCGTTCGTTTTAGCCTTCGCTGCTTCGACCTTTTCACGGACACGGCGTGCATTGTTTAGAGGATTCAGGTAGCTCTCGTACGAAGCAGAAGCCTGGAATACGGGCATCTGGATCTTAGCTTCACCGACTTCCTGCTCGATAGAGCTGGCTACGACCTGGATCGAAGAGTCGGGATTGTTAGGGATGATGAAGAGCTTAGCCAAGTCCGTGCCGTCATTGAGCAGGGTGTCCTTTGCTGCGACCCATACGGTATCACGGCGGATCAGGCCACGGCGTGCAGCATCTTCTTCGGTGAGACCCTGCTCACGCATAGCACTGGTGTAGTCACCTTCAGCACGGATGTAGAATACACGTCCGTTCTGTACGAAGTCGATGAGCTCTTCCTTGTTAGCATACTTGTCATAGACGCTCTTGTAGGCTTCTTCCAGGCTGGCGATCTTCTTGAGCTGCTTCTGGAGCTCTACCTCAATCTTCTTCTGCTTCTTGTCGAAGGTTACTGGTGCCAGCACGCTCTGGATCGTGATGTAGGCAAGTGCCACTACGGCCAAGGCTACTAATGCGAGGATAACTTTCTTCATTGTTGGATCTAT
>CAKMOP010000086.1 GCA_927910985.1 uncultured Porphyromonas sp.
ATACTGACCAAGATTAGTATTCTTCATCTCAGCCTCCAGCTGCTCACGCACCTTGGCCTCCTTGCCGCTGACGGCTCGGAGCACATAGAATCTCTTTTCTGCTACTTCAGTCATGATGGGGAAGGGTCTCAGCGAAGCTTAGGCTCCGATACGGCTATACACAAAACCAAGGATGGTCTCAAAAGTCTTGTCCATCCCTAAAACGACCAGAGCGATGATGAGGGAAGCAACCATCACCACCACGGCACTATTGGTGAGCTCTGAACTTGACGGCCAGGACACCTTCTGTGTAAGCTCGACATACGAGGCGCTGAAAAGCACCCCCCTACTCTCTTGATGAAACTCATTATCGTTTTCTATTTGGCACGGGTTGAGAGACTCGAACTCCCGACACCTGGTTTTGGAGACCAGTGCTCTACCAACTGAGCTAAACCCGTAGAAGAGGGGGCAGACGGGACGAGCGTCTCGTCTGTCCCCTGCTTTATGTGACTATCGGATGATTAGTCGAGGATTTCGGTGATCTGACCCGAACCTACCGTACGGCCACCTTCACGGATAGCGAAGCGAAGACCTACGTTGCAAGCTACGGGGTAGATGAGTTCGACGTTGATTTCAACGTTGTCACCAGGCATCACCATTTCCACACCTTCTGGGAGAGTGATCTCACCAGTTACGTCGAGCGTACGGATGTAGAACTGAGGACGATACTTGTTGTGGAATGGCGTATGACGACCACCTTCTTCCTTCTTCAGTACGTAGACAGAAGCCTTGAAGCGAGAGTGGGGCTTTACCTGGCCAGGCTTAGCGATGACCATACCACGCTTGATTTCGTTCTTATCGATACCACGGAGAAGGAGACCGACATTGTCACCAGCCTGACCTTCGTCGAGGATCTTGCGGAACATTTCGACACCCGTAACGACGGACTTAAGACCTTCTGCACCGAGACCGATGATCTGGACTTCGTCACCCGTGTGGATAACGCCCGTTTCGATACGACCCGTAGCAACCGTACCACGACCAGTGATCGAGAATACGTCTTCGACTGGCATCAGGAAGGGCTTATCGATGTCACGAGGAGGGAGTGGGATCCACGTGTCAACAGCATCCATCAGCTCCATGATCTTGTCTTCCCAGACAGGCTCACCATTGAGACCACCGAGGGCAGAACCACGGATAACAGGAGTGTTGTCACCGTCAAATTCGTAGCTGGAGAGAAGCTCACGCATATCCATTTCTACGAGCTCGAGCATTTCTTCGTCGTCGACCATGTCGCACTTGTTCATGAAGATAACAAGGCGAGGAACGTTTACCTGGCGAGCGAGAAGCACGTGTTCGCGCGTCTGAGGCATAGGACCATCCGTAGCAGCTACTACGATGATAGCACCGTCCATCTGAGCAGCACCCGTAACCATGTTCTTCACATAGTCAGCGTGACCTGGGCAGTCAACGTGAGCGTAGTGACGGTTAGCCGTTTCGTACTCGACGTGTGACGTGTTGATCGTGATACCACGTTCCTTTTCTTCAGGAGCATTGTCGATGGAGTCGAACGAACGGAGTTCGGAGAGACCCTTCTTAGCAAGCACCGTCGTGATTGCTGCGGTAAGGGTCGTCTTACCGTGGTCGACGTGACCGATCGTACCAATGTTTACGTGTGGTTTCGATCTGTTAAATGTTTCTTTAGCCATAACTAAAATTATCTATTCTTAAGAAATACTTCGTTGTATTCTGCGCGTATCACTACGTCGACACCAACAAGAGCCGATGCCGGGACTTGAACCCGGGACCTCTTCCTTACCAAGGAAGTGCTCTACCGCTGAGCTACATTGGCTTGTTGTCTACGTGTGGGAAGAAGACGCCTCTTCTTCTCGTCAAGCGAGTCCTTAGCGCTAAGTCTTCCCGCTAATTCGGTTGCAAATATACGCACTTTCTTGAATATACCAAAACAAGCACTGCGAGGCGATGATTTTCCTGCTACTTAACCTCCCTACACACCCCGTCTAACTCACCGCATATATATAAAGGTACGCGCGCGTAGAGAAGAAGCTCCCACACCCCTAAGTCCAGACAACGTCTCTCCCCTAATGCGCAAATAGCCTCCAAAAGGCTCCGACAGCAGGGAGATATGAGCAGGTGAAGCATCTCCGCTGAGTCTTCCCCACCGACCATCCGAAGCCCACAAGCGAACCCATATACGTCGGCTTTCTCTACCTATATTGCTTCACGCTCCGACCTATATTGGTTCTCTTATCGACCTATATTGCTTGGCACAGCGACCTATATTACTTCGAGGGCGGAGCAATATAGGTCGCTACGCAAACAATTATTCGCCCCGTACACACACATTCAAAGAGAGATGCCCCCCAGCTTCAGGGAGCGTACCAAGCGCCTCAAGTAAGGCTTGACACAGTGAGCTTGACACCGCACCGAGGTGCTGTACACCTGGAGCGAACAAGCAGAGAATAGCACCTTTTCCCTAACTTTGCTCCCCAGAGAATACAAAGCAAAATCCCCTAAAGATTATAGATGATCGCTTACCTTCGTGGTGTATACACGGAGCTCACCCCCACAGCCGTCCTCGTCGAGTGCGCAGGTGTGGGCTACTCCGTCGCCATCTCCTTGACTACCTATACGGCTCTCTCGGGCAAGAAAGAGGGCAAAATCCTCATCACCGAAATCATACGCGAAGATGCGCACCTGCTCTACGGCTTCGCCACCACAGCAGAGCAAGAGCTCTTCCGCCACCTGATGAGCGTCTCGGGTGTAGGGCCAAATACCGCGCGTATCATCCTCAGCTCCTACCCCCCCAATGAGCTGACGAGCATCATCACCCTCGGACAAATCGAGCCGCTCAAGGCAATTAAGGGCATTGGGCTCAAGACAGCACAGCGCATCCTCGTGGATCTGAGGGGCAAACTTCCCGCACTCGACGAAGGCGACAGCCCAATGACGACCATCTCCACCAGCACGAGCCGTGGGGTGAAGGTACAGCCACTGGAGAGCACCACCCCACAGGAGGCGGTGAGTGCACTGAAGATGCTCGGCTATCCCGAAGCTGCGGCGCAGAAGGTCGTGCGCCAACTCATCGCTTCCGACCCGACGATTAGCGTCGAGGAGCTCATCAAGCAGGGGCTCAAGCTCCTCTAACGAGCGTGGCACACGGGTGGATGACACGGACTATCCGCCACCTACTGGGAAGCCTCCTTCTCAGTATGGTGCTTGCCTGCGTCCCCACCGCCCGAGCCACCACACGCACACTCGTCGACAGCCTCGCCAGAGCGGGGAGCACCCTTCACTCAGCCTCCTCTTCCGTCTTAGAGACGCGCTTCGTCTACGACCCGAAGAGCGACCGCTACCTGCTGACGACCTTCCTCGATGGGAAGCCCTTCGGCACCCCCACACCCTACACCTTCACCGAATACCTTCGCTACCAAAGTCGTCAGGGACAAGCCCGCTACTGGGACACACTCAATACCCCACCCCCAGCGACCTCTCTCCGCGCAGGGAAAGCACCTACGCGCCAGGGAAAGCGCACCTTCATCGACCACATCTTCGGTCCTGGAGGGCTGCGTCTCAAGCTCCAGGGACAAGCCGACCTCTCTGCCGGTGGGAAGACCATCCACTCCGACAATCCGGCACTTCCTCAGAGCGCACGTAGGCAGACCTACTTCGACTTCGATGAGAAGATTCAAGCAGGCGTGCAAGCCTCCTTAGGAACGAAGCTACAGACGGGACTGAATTACAACAGCACCTCCACCTTCGACTTCGCCGCCAAGCGCCTCCGCCTGGCCTTCGAGGGCGAAGAAGACGATATCATCAAGCTCATCGAGGTAGGGAACGTCTCGATGAATCCGCGCAACAGCCTCATCTCGGGCGGCGGGTCACTCTTCGGCCTGCATACCAAGCTACAATTAGGGCGGCTGGAAGCTGACCTGCTCCTCAGCCAGCAGCGCACCGAGAGTCGCCGAGCCTCGAGCCGTGGAGGGGAGCAGACAGAGCCCTTCGAGTTATCGGCTTCCAGTTACGATGCCCTGCGGCACTTCTTCCTCAGCGACTTCTTCCGCACGCAGTACGACCGTGCGCTAAGCAGCCTTCCCTATGTGCGCACCTCCGTCCAGATCACGCGCCTCGAGGTGTGGGTCACCAATCGCCGTGGTCGCTTTGATGACGCACGCGATGTAGCGGCCTTCGCTGACCTTGGCGAGCCCCAGAGACTACACAACAGCTTCATCCAGCCCTCAGCACCCACCTTCCCTGTACCAGCGAACAGCGCCAATAGTCTTTATGCCGACCTCACCTCCTCCCCCACCCTACGCCAGCTCTCCGCCCTGAGTACAGGACTCCCCGCCCTCCGTCCAGCCCTTGACTACGAGCGGATTGAGCGTGCGCGACGACTCTCTCCCAGCGAATATACCCTGCACAATACGCTTGGCTACATTAGCCTCACCACGCCTCTCGCCGCGGATGAAGCCCTCGCCGTCGCCTACGAATTCACCTACGAAGGCAAAGTCTATCGCGTGGGGGAATTTGCCTCCAACCAAGCGCAGAGCACGTCCTCTCTGCTCTTCGTCAAGCTCCTCAAGGGGACGGACTTCTCGCCCAAAGCCCCCACCTGGCCGCTAATGATGCGCAATGTATACCGCCTCGGTACTGGCATCACCTCCCTGCAGCGCAGTGGCTTCCAGCTGGACGTCCTCTATCGTGATGAAGCCACGGGGCGTGCCTTACCCTACCTCCCCGATGGACCTCTGAAGGGGAAGCAGCTCCTCCACATCCTCGGTCTGGATCGACTGGACTCCCAGCAAGAGGCGCACAGCGATGGCCGCTTTGACTTCGTGGAGGGCTACACGATACGCTCCAGCGAAGGGCTGGTATTCTTCCCCACTACGGAGCCTTTTGGTACCACACTCACCTCCGCTCTGGGGGGAGGAAGCTGGGCGAGCCGCTACGCCTTCCCCGAGCTCTATACGATGACCGTCGTCGAAGCTGCTCAGCGGTCAGAGAAGAACAAATACTATCTCCGAGGAACCTACCGCGCTACCACCGCTGGAGAGATTGCCCTCGGTGCGGTAAATATTGCTCCGGGCTCGGTACGTGTCACTGCTGGCGGTGCGCCACTGACCGAAGGTATCGACTACACCGTAGACTACACCATCGGGCGTGTCAAGATCCTCAACCGCCAGCTCCTTGACGCCAAGACCCCCATTGAGGTAAGCCTGCACGGCGGAGATGGGCTCAGCCAGCAGCGCAAGACCCTCGTAGGGCTTGACCTCAACTACCGCTTCTCCCCCGACCTGCGTCTCGGGGCGACCTTGATGCACTTCTCCGAACTGCCGCTGACGACGAAGGCAGCTCTCGGACAAGAG
>CAKMOP010000087.1 GCA_927910985.1 uncultured Porphyromonas sp.
CCGCCACCGCCATAGACATCGCTTCGGTGGGCTTGCCGATGAATACTTCTATGAAGGAGACGCAGCCTCAGCGAGCGAACACGCTACCGAGGTAGAGCCTTGGGAGCAGAATGCCACTAACCTCAAGGACTTCTCAGGGAAGTGGTCGCATCTGATCAAGAAGGGGAACGCCTATCCCTACGCCCGTAGCCCAGCAGAAGAAATATCCTGTCGGCTCTATGAAGGGGCTGCCTATCTGACTAAGGGGATGTATCGCGCCAGCTTCAACTGCCGTATGCGCACCAACGAGACACCTGACTTCTGTCCTGCTTGTCGCTTAGGCTTAGATAAGGTCTTGCGCTACCACCTGCCACCACAGAAGTAGCCGCGCCCTCTACGCTATATAGATACGTTAGCCCCCTGCCACGCGAGCGATGCGCTCCAGATGGCAGGGGGCTAATTGTATACTGTATCGGAAAGGTTGCTTTATCCCTCGGCGGTGAGTAGACCGCGTAGCTCATCGGGGGTGATGTCTACGATGATCTCACTGCGATAGGCTAAGGAAATCGAGCCTCGCTCTTCGCTGATGATGATAATCTTTGCATCTGTCTTTTGCGACAAGCCAAGGGCGGAGCGGTGGCGCAGGCCCAAGTCTTTGTTGAGGTCGGTGTCGCTCGCTACTGGAAGGATACAGCCTGCGGCGCAGATCTTCCCCCCAGCGATGATCATCGCTCCATCGTGCAGGGGGCTATTCTTGAAGAAGATCGTTTCGATGAGTCGGGCATTGACTGAGGCGAGGAAGCGTTCGCCTGCGTGCTGGTAAGGTGTGAGGTCGGAGACTCCTTGGATGGCGATGAGAGCGCCCGTCTTTTTGCGCGCCATATTCATACAAGCCAAGACCACGGGAGCGATGTAGTCCTCCTCCACCTGATCCTTAGCTGTTCCTTCGCGGAAGAGCCTGCGTATCTTCTTCCATCGTTGTGCCGAGCCTACCGTGACCAAGATCTTCTTGATTTCCTCCTGGAAGATGATGACCAGGATGATGAAGCCAATGTTGATGAACTTGTCCAAGAGAGCTCCCATCAAGCGCATCTGCAGGACTTGCGAAATCAAGAGCCATAGCCCGAGGAAGGCGATGGTGCCCATAAAGAGCGAACGGCTACCCGAGTAGCGCAGTGTGACAAACGTATAGTAGAGGCAGATGGCCAAGAGGAGAATGTCGATGATATCCTTAATGGAGATGTCGAGCCAAGCGAGCATAGGAGCGGAATGAGCAGGTTGAGTTAGAGTGGGCGAGTGGCCGAGTAGTGTAGATGCTCCTCACGGTGGAGGTAGGGACGGGCTTGCTCATAGAGCGTGATGGCTTCAGCGGCAGGGCGCACATCGTGTACACGGAGAATCTTTGCCCCACGCTCTAAAGCCAAAGCGTGGAGGAAGGTCGTTCCGCCAAGGGCTTCCTCTGGGGTGCAGCCCAAGGGACGATAAATCATACTCTTGCGTGAGAGCCCGACAAGGAGAGGCTGTCGGAGGGTCTTCGTCAGTGTGTCAAGGTGAGCTAAGAGCTCATAGTTCTGCTCCGTCGTCTTGCTGAAGCCAAAGCCTGGGTCAAGGATGATGTCGTGTAGGCCTAAGTCCAAGAGCTGTCCGATGCGCTTGATGAAGTAGTCCAGCACCTCGAGGGTAACGTCTGTGTAGTCGGTATGTGACTGCATCGTCTGCGGATTGCCCTTCATATGCATCAGGATGTAGGGAACCTGCAGGCGGCTCACGGTACGGTACATCTCGGGATCTAAACCACCCCCCCGAGATGTCGTTGATGATGGAAGCTCCATATTCCTCTACCGCCATCTGAGCGACCTCTGAGCGGAAGGTGTCTACAGAGACGGGGAGGGTCGGATATTCGTCACGCAGCAGCTGGAGGGCAGGGCGTAGTCGCTTCATCTCTTCCTCTGGACTTACCTCATCTGCCCCAGGGCGCGAGCTGTAAGCACCGAGGTCGGCGATGGCTGCCCCTTCGCGGACAAGTTGGTCAAGTCGGGTGCGTAGGGCACGTTCGCCATCGATGCGACTGCCGGCAAAGAAGGAGTCGGGGGTGACGTTGACTATTCCCATCACGATGGGACGCTCGAGGGTAAGGAGCTTACCCGAGAGGCGGAGTGTCGTCTGTTCAGCTATGGCGGACATATGTGGAGGAGGATTATAAGAGGGCAGGGCGTGGGGCAAGTACATCCTCTACGGGCACATCCCACGGGTCGTGAGGCAGCTGCTCAATCGGATGGAGGGCGAAGGTGACTCCCAAGCGGTGAGCGTGCTGGGCGCGCAGGAGGTAGCGGTCGTAGTAGCCCTTGCCTCGTCCTAAGCGGTAGCCTGCCTGGTCATAGGCTAAGGCAGGTATGATGAGGAGGTCTAAGGTGCGGGGATGCACTGCACCCTCCTCGAGACGAGGCTCATAGATGCCGAAGCTCCCCGACTGCTCCAGAGCCTGCCAGCCAGAGAAGGGGAAGAAGTCCATCGTCTCTGCATCTAAGACGCGGGGCAGGTAGAGGTGCTTCGTCCCTGCGACCGCGTTGATGAGGGGGCGGAGGTTCGGCTCGTCGGGTAGGGCAGAGTAGAGCCCTACGTGCTGGGCTGTTTGCCACAGCGGGTGTGCTCTTAGCTGGGCGATGATGGAGGCACTCCCTTGGAGGCGAAGGTCTTCGGTGAGGTGCTCGCGGCTGAGGGTGCGGAGCTGGCGACGCAGGGAGGGCTTGTCCATAGTGATCGCTACTTGTGGGGACGCCAGGCTGGTGAGGTGAGCTGCTCTAAGGCTTTCAGTACCTCGGGGTCACGCTCGTTGTGCAGTCGATAAAAGGCATCCTTGTCTCTACCTAATAAGTCGTAGATGAGGGCGGTGAGGTCACGGCGTAGGATGGCCATCGACTCCTGCAGGTAGCCTGGTCGCTGTGCTACTCCGCCCTTCTGGTCGGCATAGCGTGCATAGGCATAGACAATCTGCTCACCTTGGGCTTGTAGATACTCCTGGACAGCTGCGTCAGAGCCTAAGCGAAGGAACTGCTCTCGGTGACTGTCGGCGTAGGAGAAGGCGAAGCGCTGGAGTGTCCCCGACCTCAAGAGGCGGATATAATAGGGATTGATGCCCGTGCTATCGCGTGGGGTGAAGATGTCGGGAGTAATACCGCCACCACCATAGACCGTGCGCCCCAGACGGGTGTAGTAGCGTGTGGTGTCGGGGCGGCTGATGCTGTCGGCCGAATAGAGTTCGCCGTGCAGGTAGCGGTCTTCGATGTCCTCGGCATAGGCCTCGTAGCCCTTGGCGTAGCTCTTCTGTATGCTGCGCCCCGAGGGGGTGTAGTAGCGAGCGACCGTTAGGCGTACTACGGAGTGGTCTCGTAGCTCAAAGGGAAGCTGTACGAGTCCCTTGCCGAAGGTGCGGCGTCCGACGATGAGGGCACGGTCAAGGTCTTGCATCGCTCCTGCGAAGATTTCGCTGGCGCTGGCGCTATTCTCATTCACCAAGACGGTCAGAGGAACATTGCGCAGGCGACCATCACGTGGACACTTGAAGTCCTCACGAGGGTAGTGCGCTCCCTTGTTGTAGACTAAGAGGTCGCCCTTGGATAGGAATTCGGAGGCCAAGGTCGTAGCTGCCTGCAGGTAGCCTCCACCATTGTCACGCAGGTCAAGCAGGATACGCTCGACGCCTTCACTGGCGTGGTCGGCATAGGCTTGCTGGAACTCTAAGGGCGTCTGCGTACCCCATTTATTCAGGCGCACATACAGGACGTGGGGACGAATCATATAGCTGGCATCGAGCGTGGGGACGGGGACGGCACCACGGACGACAGAGGTGGTGAAGACCTTCTTGCCACGCTGGAGAGTGAGCTTGACCACGGTGTCTTCGGGGCCTTTCAGTGCCTTCATAATCTGCTCGGAGGTCAGCGAATCCCGCAGGAAGCTGGTGGTGTCCGCACGGAGGATGCGGTCACCCGCCTGGAGCCCTGCTCGTTCGCTCGGCCCTCCTTCGATGACGCGCACCACGACGACGGTATCCAGCAGCGTATTGAACTGGATACCGATACCCGCAAAGGAACCTTCTAAGGTCTCGGTCGAAGCCTTGTTCTCCTCCGCATTGAGGTAGACGGAGTGGGGGTCAAGCTGGGAGAGGATGAAGGGAAGTGCCTCTTCGGACAGGCTATCCATATTCGTCGAGTCAACATAATACTGCTGGATGAGTGAATAAATCTCATCGAGCTTGCTGGATGTGCCACGTCGTCCGCCGATGCCGAAGTAGGTGGCGGTGGAAATCCCCAAGAGGAAGACTAAGATAGTGACGAGCCCGTAGGTAAGACCTCTGAGCAGATGTGCCTTACGCTCGGGGCGTGGTGAGGCAGGCTGCTCGTTGGGTGCTGTTTGCATACGCTTGGTACTATAGAATAAGATGTTTGGATCGAGAGAGAGGAGAGGGGTGGTTAGTCTTCTAAGGGGATGAAGTCTACCTGAATACCTGCGCGCTCGAGGAGCTCGATGCCGTCACGTAGGCGGTATTCGATGCTATAGACCACGCGGATTATATGACTCTGTATGATGAGCTTGGCACATTCGATGCAGGGGGCATCGGTGACATAGACCGTAGCGCCCGAGCTGTCGTTGGTGCTGCTGGCGAGCTTGGTAATGGCGTTGGCTTCGGCGTGGAGGACATACTGCTTGGTCTGTCCGTTTTCGTCTTCGCAGATGTTCTCAAAGCCCTCAGGAGTACCGTTGTAGCCATCTGCGATGATGCGCTTATCCTTGACGATGAGGGCTCCCACTTTGCGGCGCTCGCAGTAGGAGTTCTCAGCCCAAATGCGCGCCATACGAAGGTAGCGCATATCCAGGGCGAGTTGCTTATCATCCATCATACTTTTAGGATTGTCTTGTCTCAAAGGAATACAGATGTACAAAGAT
>CAKMOP010000088.1 GCA_927910985.1 uncultured Porphyromonas sp.
TATCGCCACGCTGATGGCTGGGGTGCTGCTCCTCCTGATGGGGGCGCTGCGCCTTGGGTCGCTCATCAAGTTCATCCCCTATCCCATCATCTTAGGCTTTACCGCTGGTATCGCCGTGACCATCTTCACCACGCAGGTCAATGACCTCCTCGGCTTGGGACTGACGGGGCTGCCAAAGGAGTTCATCCCGAAGTGGGGCGTCCTGCTCTCCTCCCTGAGCTCTGTTCACCTCCCGACACTGGCCATCGGCTTAGGAAGTATCCTCATCATCCAGCTCACACCTCGCCTGACGAAGGTCGTCCCTGGCTCGCTCATCGCCATCATCGTGATGACCATCGCCTGCTACCTCCTCAAGGAATATGCAGGCATCACGGGGCTCGACACCATAGGCGACCGCTATACCATCTCTACGAAGATCCCCGACCTCGTTGCCCCCGAGCTGAGCTGGGAGACGATGCAGCGACTCATCGCCCCCGCCTTCTCCATCGCCCTCTTAGGTGCCATCGAGTCCCTCCTCTCGGCGAGCGTCGCTGACGGGGTTATCGGCGAGCGTCACCGCTCGAATACCGAGCTGATGGCACAGGGCGTCGCCAATATCATCGTGCCCTTCTTCGGGGGGATCCCCGTGACGGGAGCTATTGCGCGCACGATGACCAACATCAACAACGGCGGTCGCACCCCCATCGCGGGGATGACCCACGCCCTCGTCCTCTTGCTGATCTTCCTCTTCCTGATGCCCCTGATGGCGTACATCCCTATGGCGTGTCTCTCGGGTGTCCTCGTGGTCATCTCCTACAATATGAGCGGATGGCGTTCCGTACGTGCTTCGCTCCGTGGCCCGAAGAGTGATGCTGCCGTCCTCTTGGTGACCTTCTTCCTCACCGTCCTCTTTGACCTAACGATTGCCATTGAGTTGGGACTCCTCTTAGCGATGCTCCTCTTCATGCGCCGTGTCATCGAGTCCACCCGTATCGTGGTCTCGCGCGACAAGCTCCACATCCACAGCTCGGAGGATGATGGTCATCCTGCCGGTGAGGGCGAAGCTCTGACCTCCCTCGAGGGGTCGAAGTCTACGAGATCGAAGGGCCTTTCTTCTTCGGTATTGCGAACCGCTTCGAGGAAATCGTGCTGACGACCCAAGCCCGTCCGAAGGTGCGCATCCTGCGTATGCGTCAAGTACCCTTCATGGACTCGACAGCCGTGCGTAACCTCCGCATCCTCGTCGAGACCTCACAGAGCGAAGGCATCCAGCTCGTCCTCTCGGGCGTGCGCCCCAGCGTCCACGAGACGCTCCGCTCTACGGGTATCGCAGCCCTCATCGGCGATACTTATATCTGTCCCAACATCCACGAGGCGGTCACTACCGCCACTCAATACATAGCCCACATAAGCGAATGAAGATAGGAAAGGTCGATCTCGGAGAGCGTCCCCTCCTCTTAGCACCTATGGAGGACGTGACGGATGCAGCCTTCCGTCTGCTCTGTCGCCGCTTCGGTGCCGATATGGTCTACACCGAATTTCTCAGTGCCGATGCCCTCATCCGTCAGGTAGCAGGCACCACACGCAAGCTCGAGATCAGTACCGAAGAACGTCCTGTAGCTATCCAGATCTACGGCCGTGAGGTAGAGCCCATGGTCGAAGCTGCGCGCATCGCCGAGGCCGCAGGCCCTGAGGTGCTTGACCTGAACTTCGGTTGCCCTGTCAAGCGCGTCGCTGGCAAGGGGGCTGGGAGCGGAATGCTCCGCTGTCCGGACGTCATGCTCCGCATCGTCAGCGAAATCGTCAAGGCCGTCAACATCCCCGTCACCGTCAAGACCCGCCTCGGCTGGGACAACGACAGCAAGATCATCGTAGAGCTCGCCGAAGCGCTGCAGGACGTGGGGATACAAGCCCTCACCATCCACGGCCGTACACGTGCCCAGATGTACACGGGCTCCGCCGACTGGACGCTCATCGGTCAGGTGAAGAACAACCCACGGATGCACATCCCTATCATCGGCAATGGCGACATCACCACGGGCGAAGAAGCCCAGCGCGCCTTCGACACCTACGGGGTCGATGCCGTGATGGTCGGGCGTGCCACCATCGGACAGCCGTGGATCTTCGAGGAGATGAAGCACTTCCTCCAGACGGGACAAGCTGCTCCACGCCACCCGAAGGCCTTCTACATCGATGTACTACGTCAGCTCGTAGACAACAATATCCGCAAGCTCGATGAGCGCCGTGGTATCCTCCACAGCCGCCGTCACATCGCCGCCAGCCCTATATTCAAGGGCATCGACAACTTCCGCCCTGTACGCATCGCTATGCTCAAGGCAGCCACGCGCGAAGAGCTCTTCGCCGAGGTGGCACGTGCCGAGGAGATGCTTCTCGCCACAGGCCCCGAATGGGCTCCCTCTTCCCTCTAATATCCTCACACCCTACACACCCACACGGCAGACAATGAATATGAAGACGCTCCGCCTCCTCCCTCTTTCTCTCCTCGGCCTCCTCGCTCTCGGTGCTTGCTCGCATGGTAGCAATGAGTTCACCGCCGAAGGTACCATCAGTGATGCCGCAGGCAAGACGCTCTACCTCGAGACGACCGACACCGACATTCCTCAGCTCGTCGACTCCGTGACCCTCGACGACAAGGGGCACTTCAGCTTCCACGGCGAGGGGCATAGCTACCCTGCCTTCTACCGCCTGCGCATCGGGGAGACCTTCATCCCCTTCGCAGCGGACTCGCTGACCCACCTCACCCTCTCGGCTTCGGCCAAGGATTTATTCTCCACATACAAGATTGAGTCGGGAGACGAAGCCAACAAGCAAATCCGCGAGATTGGTCAGCTACGTGCCACGACCGACAAGGCCGTCGAAGGTGTACTCTCCGCCCTCTCGGCAGGGACGCTCGAGCGTTCGGCTGCCTTGGCACGTATTGACTCGCTCTCCATGCAGCTGAAGAACACCCTCACCAGTAAGTATATCTACAGCAATCCCAAGGGGGCTGCAGCGTACTTCGCCCTCTTCCAGAGCTATCGTGGGGGGACGTACTTCGCCCTCGATGCCCCTGGGGATGACCGTGCCTTCGCTGCCGTAGCCACGGCCTACGATGCCTTCCACCCCACGGCACCCTACACCCCAC
>CAKMOP010000089.1 GCA_927910985.1 uncultured Porphyromonas sp.
ATGTTTCTCAGTGCTTGATTGACACGCAGCAGACCGAGGCTGTGAGGATCGAGCTTCGTCAGGCGACGGATCTCAGCCTCCGTGATGTTCTGCCCCCAAAGGCGTGCATAAGCGATGTAGAAACGCTGATCTGGGGTAAAGCCATCGATCTTAGGGACTTGCTTGCCCTCGTTGGCCATCTGTAGCGCGAGATAAGCGATGGTGAGACCTCCTTGGTCAGCAATATTCTCTCCAAGGGTCAGTTGACCATTAGCCTTGAGGCCAGGAGCGACAGTGACGGAAGAGAACTGCTTAGCCAGGCGCTGTGTAGCTGCTTCAAACTTCTTGCGATCCTCAGCTGTCCACCAGTTGTTCATATTCCCATCCTTATCAAAATTAGAGCCTTCGTCGTCGAAGCCGTGAGTCATCTCATGCCCAATGACGACACCGATAGCACCGTAGTTGACCGCATCATCTGCATCCATATTGAAGAAGGGAGGCTGTAGAATACCAGCTGGGAAGCAGATTTCGTTGGTGGTGGGCATATAGTAGGCGTTCACCTCCTGAGGACTCATAAGCCACTTCGTGCGATCGACGGGCTTGCCGAGCTCCTTGAGATTTTCAGCTTGCGTAAAGCAGGTCGCAGCCTCGAGGTTCTGATAGTAGCTCTTGTGCTCGTCGATATCCAGAGCACTATAGTCCATCCACTTGTCAGGATAACCGATTTTGATGACGAAACTACTGAGTTTATCCTGAGCACGCTTCTTTGTTTCAGGGCTCATCCAGCTGAGGGCCTCGACACGCTGAGAAAGGGCCTTCTGCAGGTTGTGCACGAGACCGAGCATACGCTCCTTAGCTTCGGGGGAGAAATAACGCTTGACATATACTTCGCCGAGGGCTTCACCGAGGACATCCTGCACGACGCCTATGCTGCGTCTCCAGCGTGGATGCATCTCCTTGCGACCGCTGAGTTGCTTACCGTAGAAGTCGAAGTGAGCTTGTACGAAGTCATCGCTCAGCGCATTAGCTGCACCGCTGACAGTGTGCCCCGTGAGGTAGTCGCGCAGATCGTCCACCTTAGCTGTGGAGTACCACTTATCGAAGGCCTTGAAGAAGTTCAGCTGCATAAAGTTCGCCGTAGCGACATTGATGCCACGTAGACGCAGGTAGCCACTCCAGTCGAAGCCTTGGTTGTCGCGTGCGAAGTCAGAGATCGTCACGATATTGTAGTTCTTCTGCGAGTCGCGTAGCTCAGTATTGGAGTAGGAGAACTGTGCCAACTCCTTCTCGATACGGATGGTCGTCTTAGCTATGCGGTTGGCGTCGCCTTCAGAGTAACCTGAGAGCTTGAGGATGCGCACGAGGTAAGCTTCGTAGCCTGCGAGGATTTTCTTTGCTTCTGGACTGCTCTCGACGTAGTAGTCGCGTGAGCCGAGACCGAGCGAGGTCTGAGTGAAGAGGAAGATATTCATCGTGCTATTCTTCTCATCAGCAGCGACACCGGTGCCAAAGAGGCCTCCTTGTCCATAAATCTGATCTTGCAGAGCGATATGCTTGAGGAGATCGTCTTTGGTCTTCAGCCCCTGCAGTGCCTGAAGCTCTGGGATGAGGGGCTTATAGCCTTGGCGGTTGCGCTCAGCGCTGTCGAGAGACTGCTTGTAGAGGACTGCGACACGGTAGGCATTGGAGCCCTTAGTCTGAGGCTTGGAGATTAGTTCCTCTACGATATGACGTATCTGCGAAGTCGCTGTATCCTGAAGGATATCGAAGGTGCCGAAGCGGCTGTAGGCGGGCTTAAGCGGATTCTTGCGTATCCAGTTTCCATTGCTGTAGAGGTAGAAGTTGTCCTGAGGGCGTACCTTCTGATCCATATCAGCGAGGTTGATACCTGGTACCTTAGTACTCTTGACCTCCTGAGCCCCAAGGCTCATCGGAAGGCCGGTCTGTGCCAAAAGCGCACTGAGACCAAGTGTGATGAGTTGCTTTTTGATCTGCATAATAGATGTTATAGTTGTATTTGTCGTGTGAGAGAGTTCCTATCGATGAGGAGCAACACCGCGATGTGTCTCTCTGCAAAGGTACACCTTTCAGTACGTTTTATTTCAATGGCTCTGTGCATAGCGAGCTATACCTCGAGTGAGGTCTATTTATCCTATTCGATATGCTCTATATTAAGGAGTAGGACGTGGCATTAACTTCTACCTGCGATAGCTCTATGAAGCTGTGTAGGATGGGTAAATATTCGATGAATCGAGTGCTTCGTGTGGAGGTGGATGATCCGATCTTTGGGATAAACGGCTCATTCAATAGAGTAGGGTGGTGCAACCTATATTGGTCGCAGGATAAAGCTATATTGCTCGTGACGTCAACCTATATTGCTCGTCCTTGTGAGCAATATAGGTTTTGTCGGCGAGCAATATAGCATAGTGAACGTCTCTCATAGCACAGATCACTGGGCTACATTGCAGCTCCCTCTTATCTTCGTGGGTAATATGTTTCTCCAGAGGATGAATGGAGGGATTTAGAAGTTGAATAGTAGGACAAAGAATTATAGGATATCTGACCATAGGTTTGATATACGGAAGCTCCGTTCTGCTTTCGGTGAGGGCGCATTAGGAGGATTGGACAGCGTTTGCCTGAAAAGGGTAGAGTATGATAATTTGTATCTTTACACCGCACGCTTGTGTCGTGCAGTGTTTAAGTCACACAGATATTACCCATCGTAAGTCTATGAAGCAATTTCTAAAGAAAGGGCTCCTATTGGCGACCGCTACGCTCTCTCTCGGCATCCAAGCTAAGGCCGATAAAGGGATGTGGTTACTTAATGAGCTCACGCGAGAGAACCTCGCTCAGATGAAGGAACTGGGCTTCCGCCTTCCCATTGACTCCTTGTATAGCTTGGACAAACCCAGCGTCGCTAACTCGGTCGTTATCTTCGGTCGTGGCTGTACTGGGGTCACTGTCTCCAGCCAAGGACTGATCTTCACCAACCACCACTGTGGCTTCGATGCTATCCAGTCGCAGAGTGCTGTAGACCACGACTACCTGCGTGATGGCTTTGTCTCCCAGAGCTTTGCCGAAGAGCTTCCCATCGAAGGACTTACCGTGAGCTATCTCTCTTCCATACGTGATGTGACGAAGGAGATTCTTGCTCAGCTTAAGAAGCCCAAAGATGAGATCGATCGCCTTTCGCAAATCCAGAAGATTTGTCAAGCCCTTGAGATCGCCGAGGGTAAGCGTCTGAAGAACGAACATAAGCGCATACAGGTACGCCCCTACTATGCGAACAACAAATATTACCTCATCACCTACGACGTATTCAGTGATGTGCGTCTCGTATTTGCGCCTCCAGGATCAGTGGGC
>CAKMOP010000090.1 GCA_927910985.1 uncultured Porphyromonas sp.
TGAGCTCTATCCTGAGAAGAACTTCATCGGGGTGGATGTTAAGGGGGCGCGTATCTGGAGGGGGCAGGGGCGAAGGCCTCACACGAGGCGGGGATGACGAATGTTGCCTTCCTGCGTGGGGAGATCGAGTCCTTGACGAGCTTCTTCGCCCCTGTCCAGATACGCGCCCCCTTAACATCCACCCCGATGAAGTTCTTCTCAGGATAGAGCTCACCAAGACCTACGGTATACTCCCCCTTACCACAGCCTAATTCCAAGACGATCGGGTGATCGTTGTGAAAGAAGTCCTCTCTCCAGCGACCCTTCAGCGGGAAGGGCTCCTGCTGGAGACGTGCGAAGGGGTACTGGAGCACGTGAGGGAAGGTCTCCATCTCGGCGAACTTCGCCAGCTTGTTCTTACCCACCGATGCTTAGTCAAAGAGGTTAATGCTCTCGCAATACTCGAGCTCACCCTGTACTACGAAGCGGATTTGGTCGGTATCAAACTTCCCGACGCCATCCTTCTTCGCATTACGCACGACATACTCTAATAGCTCATCCTCGTCGATGTCGATGGGTTCGTCACCGTCCTGGTCTTCATCGCTGAGATAGCCACGACTCTCGTAGTAGTCATAGATAAGGTCGACGATATAGACAATATCGTCATCGCTGAGAAGCTCCTTGAGCTCCTGGGGGATATAGTTGCGGATGAAGGCTACCGAAGCAGTATCATCGTATCCAAGCAGTTCGTCTTCTACCATAATATATATGTAACGCGTGGCTTGCCCCCGAGGGAGCAAGGCGGTGATTTACTCGTGCAAAGGTAATAAAAAAGCACCTACCAGCCTGTACAGCACCATGGAGGCAATCCAGCTTCCTGACTCAAATTCGGCTCTTCCGAGAAAGGGCTCTTCTCCCCAGCTGTGGAATGCCTTCGTTCCTCCTTATGGAACGTACACACTCCTTAGCAGGAAAGCAAGCTTTCCACCCTATGGAAAGTGCGACAAACAGTCCCTCCTGTGGAGGCATTGGAAAAACAAGCCCTTACACGACAGGGTGAAGATAGGCTGACCCCCTAAAGGGGAGGAGGACATCGCCTGAGCACAAGGCGAATCTGAAAAGAGTCATACCCCGCTCTCAGAGGAGAGACGGGGTATGACTTATCAAATAAGATTATAACTAACCTCAATATAGCTAACTGTAACGTGCGGCTGAGTCAACCTCCACCTCACTGGAAGCATGTATAGCTATTGCGACCGCCCCATCTGTCCACGGAAAAGTCGAGCAAAGAGCTCGGTATAAGCTGTAGGGCTAAAGTCTCGTGCAATGCGTTCGCGCCCCGCTCTCCCCATCGCCTTCCGCTCTTCGGGGTGCGTGAGCATCCAACGGATGACCTCTGCTAAGGCTTTCGCGTCTTGCGCTGGGGCTAAGAGTCCTGTCTTATCGGGAAGAATTAAGTCGCGACTACCAGGAATATCACTCACGATGGTAGGCAGAGAGAGCGACATCGCTTCACGTACCACACGAGGAGATGCATCACGCCAGCTGGGCAGGACATACACATCCGTTCCCGCCATATAGCGCATCGCTTCGGGACTTTCGCCGACAAAGACGACATCCTTACCTACTGGTGTCGCTTCGATCCAAGCACGATCCTCCTCGTCATAGTTACCCACAAGGACGAGCCCAACACGATGGTCATTCAGCTCTACCATTGCCTCTAAAAGCGTACGAAGCCCCTTGAAGGGACGCCCTTTGTTATTGGCAACCATCGATAGACGCAGCTCCTTATCCTTCAGCTCTTCGACCTCAAGGGGCGCACTCAAAGCCTCATCCGCCCAAGGAAGAGAGAAGGGCTTTGTTGCCACAGTCAATTGCCTGCGGGGAAGAAACTACGCAGATAGCCAGCGACGTGCTCGGTCTCACACACGACGTGACGCACACGAGGATTAAGGATACCGAGGTAATAGGGTGACGAGTCGTGTGCGGCGCACGCGGGCTCCCGTACCGCGGTAGGCTACGTTCTTCGTTCTGAGACCGAGGGTAGCCATCAGAGCATTCGAGAGTCCTGAACTACCTGGAGAGTAAGTTAGATCGAAGCCATATTCCTTCGCGTAACGGCGAAGCAAGCGGATGACCGATAGGTTGAACTTACCTGTGATCGGGGGGCAAGGTAAAAAGGTTATGCCCTCCTCCTTCGTCACCGAAGTAATCCCTTCGCGTGTAATGTAGACCTCGAAGTCGGGGAGTTGTGCCAGCCCACGCGCCAAGACAAGGATAGCTTCATCAGCTTCTCGGTGCGTGATCAGAAGGCGAATAGGAGTAGAAGGCTGTGCCATATCAGGGAAATCTATCTATAAGCTATTCGGCCTACCGCCCCCTTGCACCGCACATCGATGAAGCGGGATGGGGCAGGTAGGCCGAGTAGGTGATTGCCTCCAGTGCAGGAGGCTGAGGAGAAGTGCGGAGGCTAAGACTGAGACTCGAGACGCTTGGCCTCGTTCCACAGCTCGTCCATTTCCGCCAAAGTCATATCACGGAGCGAGCGACCAGCTTCCTTTGCCTTGGCTTCTATATAGCCAAAGCGGCGGATAAACTTCACATTGGTGCGCTCCAGAGCATTGTCGGGATTGAGGTCGTACTTGCGCGCTACGTTGATGACGCTGAAGAGGAAGTCACCTAACTCACCCTCGAATCATCGGCAGACTTAGAGGCGATGGCTTCGCGCAGTTCACGTAGCTCTTCATCGACCTTCGTCCAGACATCCTCGGGCTGCTCCCAGTCGAAGCCTACACCACGAGCTTTGTCCTGTATGCGGTAGGCTTTGATAAGGGTGAGGCAACGAAAGCCCGGAACGCCCCGACAGGACGGTCTTATTCCCGCCCTTCTCTTGCTGCTTCAGTTCCTCCCAACGCTTGACGACTGCGCCTGCTGACTCTGCCACCGCTTCTCCATAGACGTGGGGGTGGCGATAGATGAGCTTATCGCAAAGAGCATTCGCTACATCAC
>CAKMOP010000091.1 GCA_927910985.1 uncultured Porphyromonas sp.
CTACGGCTATATGTATGAGAATATGTACGACTACCACAACGGTAAGTACAGCATCAAGAATACAGAAGCAGGCCGTAACGATTACCTCCGTGCTGCTGAGCACCGCATACGGACTGGTTCAAGGAGCTCTTCCAGCACAGCATCAAGCACGAGCATACGATCAGCCTTGCCTCCGGTAATCAGAAGGCTAACTACCGTGCTTCGCTCGGGGCAGCCTTTGACCCAGGATGGTCTAAGTACCAGAACTCACAGAGCTACTACTTCAACCTCAACGCTAACTTCAAGCCCCACAAGGACTGGACCTTTGGGATCATCGCCAGTGCTTCCTATTCGAAGGAGCGTGGCTACGGGGACTTCAAGGCACGCGATTATGCTAAGGGGACTAGCCGCACGATGGACCCCAATGCATACTATGCGTATGACTACACGCCGTTCAATATCAAGAACGAGCTGACCAACAACTATCGCGACTATAAGACGGCTGACGTCCGTCTTCAGGCTTCGCTCGACTGGCAGCCTATCCAGCAGATCCGTCTCTCGGCATTAGCTGGTGTACGTTACCAAGATCAGTACAATATCACGAACCGCACGGAGAACTCTAATACTTCCCAGGTCTATCGCAGTATGGGTAAGCGTTACATCCGTGAAAGCAACTCCTACCTCTATAAGCCCCTCGATGATCCCACGGCTCTGCCTGAGATCGTGATGCCTTATGGGGGGCTGCGTACCACTCAGGAAATTGTCTACGAACGCTTCGACCTACAGGGTAAGGTGAACTATAATGACTCCTTTGCTGATGGGAAGCACACCATTTCGGCTGTCGCTGGGGCTGAGCTCTATGACAACCACAATATGAATGAGTGGCACGATGCCTATGGGGTCAACTATGAGTTGGGTTATCTGACGACTTATTCTCCTCTGCTCTTCACGCGTCTGCGTAACCAGAGCTTACAGTACTATCAGATCAATCCTACGGTAGACCGTGCTATTTCCTTCATCGGGAATGCCGAGTATGCTTATCTTGATCGCTATAAGGTCAATGCTTCGTACCGCCTCGAAGGGACGAACCAGTTCGGTAAGTCACGCCTTGTACGCTGGATCCCTACGTGGAATGCTGGTCTCTCTTGGGATATCTCAGGTGAATCCTTCTTCTCGAAGCTTAAGCCTCTCACCTCGCTCTCGACGAGCGTCTCTTATGGTATGTCGGGTACCGTGCCCTACGTGCACAACTCGTTTGCACGACTCCGTCCGCTTCTGCCCTTCTTCGGCGATGCACGCTTGATCGAGCCAGGGGTCTATATCTACGAGCCTGCGAACCATGACCTGACCTACGAAAAGATGTATGAGTTCAACTGGAGCCTTGACTTCGGTCTCTGGGATCGTATCAATGCTTCGGTCACCCTCTTCAATCGTCAGGGTCGCGACCTTATTGACCTCGTACGTCCCCAGGGTACGGGTGGCTTCGTCGATGATGTCTATGGGAATGCTGCAGAGATGACTGCTAAGGGTGCAGAGGCTTCGCTGACTACGCAGAACATCCATACTAAGGACTTCTCTTGGTCAACCACGATCTCCTATTCGCACAATACGAATAAGGTGACGAAGCTCAATACCCGCCCCAATGTAAAGACATTGACTTCAGCTTCGGGGGCTGCCCGCCAAGGCTATCCTCTGGGCTCCATCTTCTCGATCCCATTCTACAAGCTTGATGGAGATGGTTTCCCTCACTTCTTCTATCCTAATGGTGGTGAGACGCTTGCTGATGGTCGCCGCATTACTTCAACCAAGGCTGGTGGCCAGATCTCTTGGACTGCTACCGATGAGGAGCGTATCAGCTACCTCCTCTACTCCGGTACGAATAGACCTACCGACCTCGGTGGCGTAAGTAACACCTTCCGCTACAAGAACCTGAGCCTCGGTGTCTACCTTGTCTACTCCTTCGGTGCTGTCAAGCGTCTGCCTGAACAGTTCTCTACGAAGTACAATGACTACTCCGTCCTCGGTAAGGAATTCAATCGCCGTTGGCTCCGCCCTGGGGATGAAGAGCGTACGAATATCCCTGTCATAGCCAGTGATAACGATCGTCAGAATAACCCTTATCTCTCTGACGCCTATAGCTACTACAACCTCTCGGATGTACGTATCGCCAAGAGCGACTATGTCCAGCTGCGTGATATCTCGCTCAGCTACTCGGTGCCTCAGGCTATCGCTCGTAAGCTCAGCCTCTCCTCGCTGAACCTCAAGCTCCAGGCCTCTAACGTGTTCCTCATCTACGCTGACAAGAAGCTCAACGGAGCACTCCCTTATGATCATACACCACACGCGTACATCTTCACTTGTACGCTCGGTATGTAGTCTGCTCCCCTCAATCTACACACGAATATGAAGAAGTCGATTATCAAGGGAGTCCTCGCACTGACCACCCTCGGTCTGACGATGACCTCCTGTAATAAATTCCTCGACGAGAACCCTGACCACACATACGTCGAGGGGAATAGTCCCTATCTGATCAGCCGTTTCCTCACCTACTCTTATCCTCTCTCCTCGATGGCCTATCTGTCGGAGCTGGCCTCGGATAACACCTACGAGGATATTGATCAAAACTCCTACCGTGACCGCTTCCTCGATGAAGCCTTCCACTGGGATGATATTACTCAGAGAGATGGTGCGGGCTACTTCGATGGTCCTACGAAGATCTGGGAGCAGTTCTACTATCCGATTGCTCAGGCTAACGAAGTCCTGGAGAGCATCAAGGAAAGTGGCAACGAAGGGGAGCGCAACTTAGCTTCCCGTGGTGAAGCCTTGGCTCTGAGAGCTTGGGCGCACTTCCAGATGGCTAACCTCTTCTGCCTTCCCTACAACTTTGATGGTAAGGGCGGTGAGACGAACCTCGGGATTCCCTATATCGCAGAGCGTGTCACGACCCTCCTTCCTGACTACCCCCGTGGTACCCTCAAGGAAACCTACGAGAAGGTCGAGGCAGACCTCCTCGCTGCTATCCCGCTCCTTGAGAAGTACAGCCCTTACAGCGAAGATGTAAAGCGCTTCCACTTTACGGCTGATGCAGCTTATGCCTTCGCTACGCGCTTCTATCTTTACTACAATAAGCCCGAGAAGGCAAAGGAATATGCAGACAAGCTCCTCGGCTCCGATGCCAAGGCCAGACTGCGTGACTGGGCGGGCACCTTTGCCAGCATCAATGCCGAGAATGTCAATGCTAAGGCTTTGGCTTACTCCAGCCTCGCTGATCCTGCTAACCTCTTAGTTGTATCGCTGAGCAGTAGTTACCAAGGCTTGACGACCTCTGGGGAAACCTTCGCCTATGGTCGCTACACGCACCAGAATCGTATGGCCGATGAGGAAACTCTTTGGGCGAAATATCTGGAACAA
>CAKMOP010000092.1 GCA_927910985.1 uncultured Porphyromonas sp.
TAGCCAATCATCCTCGCGCTCCAGCACGTGGTCGCTCATCTATGTCGGCAATGTCAGATAAAAACTCTCGAGGAATCCCCAGTTCTTTGGTCAGGAAGATAAAGTCATCTTCATCAGGGCATTCAACGTGTACCCAACAGTGGGGGGCAAACTCATCAAGCTCGGGGAGTCCTGGCTCGAAGGTGAGATAGCTCTTCATTATATTACTTAGCTGTATGTGGTGGGACTATGGCACTCCTACTTATAATATGTGGAATGGAGTGGTCTTTGTCGACTCACCACACAGCTCCTACGATCAAGGTAGGGAGGTCAGTAAGGCAAGACGACGGAGCGGGAGGCGCTTACACAGCGCTCATTCGGCGGGAGGGAATCGTCCATCGGTCTATATTGTTCCTTATCTGTTGTTTATTATTGAAGCACCTTGCGGCAGGTAATATATGTTACCACCTCTTTATGCCGTGCAAAGGTACGAAAAAGCCTCCACCCAGCACTACCACATATTTGTATTCGCCTATATTATGCCTCATACCCTTAACTGATAGTCCAAAAGCGTTAGCAGAGGACTCTCCTTCTCGGAAGAGGCAAACTAAAACGAAGGCAAAAATAAAGCAGGCATAAGCTCCCCCTAAGCCTACACCAATAGATTGTGTGAGACCGCCCACCCCAGCTCCAAGCAACACTTGCAGTACGGCAAGCATTCAACTTTTTCAGCACCCCGCAGCCCCCTACAATGCTAAAGTTTTTCAGCCGTGGAAAGTAAACTTTCCACGGCTGAAAAACTTGCATTCCAAAAGAAGAAAGTTTCCGTTCCTCCTTTGGTATGTTCTCTCTCCAAAGAGTACGAATTGCCCTATCGATGCAGGAGTTTCTTTCTCAGAGCAATGAGCGTACCTTTAGGTACTTCGTAGCGGTAGACTATCCCGAGGAAGATAAGCAGCAAAAGCGTATTAAACAGCATCCTTAGGAGTGGAGCCTCAGGCAAAGCATTCGCAATCCCCCATTGCATACCATAGAGTATGATGGTCAGCAACGTATAGAGAGCCAATCGACGTAAATCATAGGAGACGGGATAATAGTGCTGTCCTAAGGTATACGAGATGAGCATTACCCCACCATTGGCTACCACCGAAGCCCACGCACAAGCCATAAAGCCATAGCGAGGAGCTAAGAGGACGATCAGAAGTACGGTCAAGGCACAGCCCACGATCGAGAGGATAGCACCCCAGTGCGTACGGTCAGTGACCTTATACCAGAGAGAGAGGTTGAAGTAAACACCGAACATCAGTTGCCCTACCATTATCCAAGGAACGACCGTCAGACCAGGATAATAGGCCGGTGCAATGAGGAGCTTCAACACATCGATATAGCTCATCACAGCCAAGAAGATGAATAGCGTGAAGAGCACGTAATAGGTCATCGAGGAGGAATAGGCACGGCGAGCAGCTTCCTCCCCTTTCTTCTTCTCTGCAAAGATGAAGGGGTCATAGGCATAGCGGAAAGCTTGCGTGAAGAGCACCATCACAACTGCCAACTTATAGCAAGCACCATAGATCCCTAACTGGCCATTGGCATAGTGAGGATCATCAAAGAGCAGGGGGAAAAGAATCTTGTCAGCTTGGTTGTTGAAGTTCCCAGCTAAGCCTAAGAGAAGCATCGGTAGCGCATAGCGAAGCATCTCACGGAGGAGCGAAGCATCAAAATGCCCTGTAGCCTTGCGCAGTGTGCGGAGAAGTAAAAGGAATTGCAGCCCGTTGCTAACGAGGTTGATGCCAAAGATATACTGCAGTGCGTGTGCACGGGGCTGGAGTTCACTTAGCAGAGGTACATACTCACTGAGTGCAGGCACCCCATAAAAGGCGAAGAGCGTCAGGATGATGGTCGAGAAGACAAAGCTCATGCGTACGGTCATAAACCACCAAGGACGCTGCTCGTAGCGCAGGTATCCTAAAGGAATGGCCATAAACGCATCGCTGGCTACAATGATTAGCAGGCAACTCAGCAGATCTTTATGCTCTGCTACGTGCAGGCTGACCGCTAAAGGATCAAGGAACATCCATCCCAAAAGCACAAAGAGGAGCGAGCTGATGCCCAGCGACCACAGAGTCGTCGTATAGACATCGGCAGGCTGCTCGTGCTTATTCGCGAAGCGGAAGAACGCCGTCTCCATCCCGTAAGTAAGCAGTATCATCAGGATGGCCGTCCACGCATATAGGTTCGTCATCTGCCCGAACTCCTCGGTCAAGAGAACACGGACATACACGAAGGTAAGTAACCAATTCAGGAAGCGGCCGAACATACTGCTCAGTCCATATACGGCCGTATCCTTGATAAGCGAAGTAAGTGTACTACTCATAGTGCCCTGCTCTTAGTATTTCACTTAGTAATTATCTTCATCAAAGAAGCTACCAGCCTGCCGAATGCGAGGTCTTCGTCCCAGATGGCTATAAGCCAAGTCAGTAGCTTCTCGACCGCGTGGCGTACGCTTGATAAAGCCTTCCTTGATCAGATAAGGCTCATAGACTTCCTCGACCGTACCTGGATCTTCTCCCAGGGCTGTGGCGATGGTAGTCAATCCGACAGGACCACCTGCAAACTTATCAATGATGACACCAAGGAGCTTGTTATCAATGTAGTCCAAGCCATAGCGGTCGATATTCAACGCCTCGAGGGCATAGCAAGCGATAGCCTTGGTGATACGACCATCCCCCTTGACTTGGGCGAAGTCACGTACACGCCGCAGCAAGGCATTGGCGATACGTGGAGTACCACGGCTACGCGATGCGACCTCAACGGCCGCACTTCGCTCACAAGGAGTCTGCAGAATATCAGCTGAGCGGTGTACGATCTCGGCAAGCGTCTCTATATCATAGTACTCCAGATGGAGGTTGATACCAAAGCGAGCACGCAAGGGAGCTGTCAAAAGCCCACTGCGAGTCGTAGCCCCAACGAGCGTAAAGGGATTGAGGTCAATCTGTATGGAGCGTGCGCTGGGACCTTTGTCCAGCATAATGTCGATACGGTAGTCTTCCATAGCCGAGTAGAGATACTCCTCGACAATAGGACTAAGACGATGGATCTCATCGATGAAGAGGACATCATTGGGCTCCAATGATGTCAGTAGCCCTGCTAAGTCTCCAGGCTTGTCCAGTACAGGGCCTGAGGTGATCTTGATACCTACACCAAGCTCAGTCGCAATAATGTGAGAAAGAGTTGTCTTCCCCAACCCAGGAGGACCATAGAGCAGGACGTGATCGAGCGCATCAGAGCGCATCTTTGCTGCTTGAACAAAGATCTTGAGGTTTCCACCGCCTTATCTTGTCCACGAAAACTATCAAACGAAAGGGGGCGAAGGGCACGGTCAATATCTTGCTCTTCGGAGGAAAGAGCCGATTGCTCGCGTATATCAAAGGTATCCGAATCGTACATATAAGCTATGGATGTGAGG
>CAKMOP010000093.1 GCA_927910985.1 uncultured Porphyromonas sp.
TTGCGCTCACCTCGACGCCGCTATCTTCGGGCAGCTCGATCGTGCCGTACTCCTGCTCGAAGCCAGCCAGGTGTTGCTCCAAGAGGCGCACCAGACGCTTTGCGTTGTCGGGAGTCAGAATCTGACGGCTGTGGACGCGCGCCGACTGCTGACCAGGGAGCAGACGAACGAAGTCGAGGATAAAATTCGCTCTGAGAGTGCAGGACAACTGCGAGGTTAGCGTACTGGCCCTGACCGACTTCTTCGGGGAGCTCAATGTTGAATTGGGGAGTTTCCTGTTCTGCCATTGTTTCGTTGTATCTATAAATGAATGAATGTAGGCGGGCTTAGCACCGCTTGCTCAGCGTACTGCGCTCCCTCCAAAGATAGTGAAAACGCCCCGAATCCCCACAGACTCGGCCTTTCGGAAGCCGGCACAGGACACCATATCGCCCCGAGTAGCTCGCGTATTCCACAAGAGGAAAGCAAACTTTCCACGGCTTGGAAAGTAATTGTTCCACCGTTGGAAAGTAAACGTTCCAAAGGTGGTAAGACTCCCTTCGCTATGCCACAAGCTCCCTTCCCCTCAAAAACAAAAAGCGCGTGACCCAATGACCGAAGTCATCTAAGTCACACGCCTAAAGTAGGCTCTCGGTGAGCACACCTTGCTATACTACGAACACCAAACGCAATCTTCCCGTAACCCAGCAGGTATGATTCCTAAGAGCCTTATGGCCGTCTCTCGACGCCCATGGCAATAAGTCTACTACTCTGAGGGCTCTCCATAGGAGCAACACCCTTCAGAAGCGGGACAAAAATAAAGATTTTTATTTGACTTCACTCTCCCCCGTCCCGTGGGTGAGCTGAATCGCTGTGCTCAGCGTCTCATACAGCTTCGCTAAGTCCTTCTCTCCATGCGTCTCGAGGTAGACACAGTGCCGCTGCATCGTCTCGGCATCTCCACGCTGCGCAGGACCCGTCTGAGCTCTACAGCGGGCAACTGATGGAGCTTATCATTCATCTCATCGAGCAGAGGAAGGAGCGCCTTCGGAGAAAGCCCCTCGGCCTCCAGGAGTCGCTCAGCACGACCAATGAGGTAGTTGGAGAAGTTGCACGCCACGACAGCTGCTATATGAAGCACCTGACGCTGCTCCGTCGTAGCCCACGAGACGACATCACTTAGTCGGTGCCCCAAGGCTTCGACAGCTTCACGCGCCACGGGCGTATTCCCCTCCAGATAAAGCGGTATCTGACGGAAGTCCTGCTCCCGCTCCGTGGAGAAGGTCTGCAAGGATAGAGGACGGCGGACTCACTATGATGCTCCGCCAGATGCGCCAAAGGCGTTGCCCCAGAGACGTGCGCCCAGAGGGCACGAGCAGCGGTTCCGACACCGAGCTCCGCCAGTTCGCTCGCCAACGAGGCAATGACCGTGTCGGGAACTGCGAAAATGTAGCAGTCGGCGTCCTTATCCAGCTCTGAGAGCGAACGGGCGACTGAGACTTCACCTGTGAGCTTAGCGGCCAGACGGCGCGCCGAATGTCCCCCAGGGCTATAGAGCTGTAAGCGCTGCCCCTCAGAAGGCCACAAAGAAAGGGCGCGTGCCAGCTGTGTTGCCACGCGCCCTGCTCCGAGGAGGACAATACGTTCTCCCGGCATTAGGCTTCTTCTTGCGCCTCTTCAGGCACCTGATAACGACCGATATGGATCTTCTCCCACTTCAGCGTCTCCGTAGGACGAGGAGCAGCTTCGCCGGCCTTATGACCGATAGCTAAGATGCAAAGTACCTCAAGTTGGTAGGGGATATCTAAGACGTTGCGTACGTATTCGGCGGACTCTTGCCCTGCACCCGTGTAGCAGCCGTAGGCATCCGCCCAGCACGAGCCAAGACCTAACGCCTCTGCCTGCAGCTGGATATAGCCCGCCGCCAGCGAAGCGTCGGCGATCCAACGTTCGCACTCCATCGGCGACCCCAAGATAACAATCCCTAAGGGTACCTGCTGAAGGAAGAGTGCCCCACTCTCACGCATACGGCTCAAGCGGTCCAGCGTCTCGCGGTCTTCAACGAGGACGAACTGGGTCTGTGCTTGTTCTTCGAGGAAGGGGCACGCAGTCCCGCCTCAAGGAGCACCTGCACTTCGTCGCCCGTCAGCGGGGTATCAACGAACTTACGAATAGAGCGGCGCGTATAGATAGAAGGGATGAGTGCGGGAGCATTCGCCTCGTCCAGGAGTTCTTGTCCGAGGTTTTTGATATCGTCTAATAGGTGTTCGCCTTCGTGGCGCAAGGATTGGTCTTTGGTCATAAGAGTAATGTATTTACGCCCACAAAGGTACGAAGACTTAGCACACCGTGCCATCCCGCCCCACAGCGTGGTGAGGGGAGAGGCAAGTGTGGAAAATCTGAGCGCCTACAGCTCACACGAAAGAGGGAAGACAAAGAGCTAACGACGTAGCCACGTGCTTCCGCCGTTGGTCGAGCGATAAAGACCCTTAGTCGTTGTTGCTAAGAGTTCGCCTCCGCCATCTAAGAGCGTCAAGAACTCCCCGCAAGCAGAGCCGACATAGCGCATCATCCAGGATTGTCCTCCATTCGACGAAGCATAGATTCCTTTACTGGTCACGGCAAGCAACTCCTTCCCATAGACCACGAGGTCGCGAAAGTCACCACAAGCGGAGCCCCTATAAAGAGGCAGCCAACTCCTACCGCCATTGAGCGAACGCTCGAGTGCGCCTCTTGCTCCGATACGAATCAGCTCCGTCCCATAAGTAATCATTGTAGGCATAATAACTGTGTATTTCTCCCCACCTTTTATATGCTGCGGGGGGCATAGCTGCTGGATGAGTAATAAAACTTACGGCGGGCCGATGAAGCCAGCAGCACAACTGCATCACCCTACCACGAGGAATCCCCGAGGGTAAAGATAGCAAAACCACCTCCAGCCATGCATATCTCAGCGGAGACTCAAGACCATCGTACAGCTCTCTTTTAGCTCAATGAGCGTCAGAGCAGGTATATAACGAAGCGAGGCGGTGACCAGCGCTCGCTGATCACCGCCTCCGATGGGTGAGAAGATCGATATGACAGCAGAAGCGAGCACGCACACTTAGGAAAGTCACCTAACTCATCTCTTACGTACATACTACACTAACTATACTAAAGCCCATTTTCAGAACTCCAGAAAGGAGGTGTTCCAGCCGCACCTTCCGGTACGGCTACCTTGTTACGACTTAGCCCCAGTCACCTGTATTACCCTA
>CAKMOP010000094.1 GCA_927910985.1 uncultured Porphyromonas sp.
GATACCCTGCTACTGTCTGAGCTTGCAGCTTCTCACTGTAGAAGCGTATCTTCTTGAGGTAGCTACGGGAGGCAAAGAAGCGAGGTAAGAACCAAGAGTCTTCAATAGCCTTCCACTCTTGTAGGAGGCTCAGTGCATCTATCTCTAAGAACTCCTCACGGCAGTCAGCCGTGAGCATAGCACGGAGTTCATCACGATGCTTCAGATGCTCCCAGATCGAGCGTAACTGGGCTATCTGATGCTCATCAAAAGCAATAGCAGCGACAGATGAGTGCATCAGTGGAGAGGCTGAGATCTCTGAGAGGAGGTCTATACCAAGACGTAGACTTCGCTCACTATCCTCCAGATCTGCGCCAAAGATCTCCGTAAGGAGAATACGCGCACGCTGTATGCGTCCTGCGAGAGTCACACCTTCGTCAAGGAGACGTGCTAAGGTCTGCGGCTCTTGGATGCAGGCAAGTGTGGGCCATAGTCCGGCTAGCGGATGCTCCGAGGGCGGCCCTGCGACATTGAGTACTGCGGGGAGTTTGCTACCGAGTAGCTCTTCACAGAGTGTAATAAATTCTCCATCAAGATGTGCCAGCTGCTCGTTCAATGTGACCTTAAGAGGCTCTACCTCATACAACTCATAGCGCGATACACATTCGTAGAGGGAGAGCTTGGCTACCTCGCGATCCTCATGAAGACTCTCCATATACTGGATCAGCAACATACGACGCTCATAGAGCTTCTGAGCGATGGTATCATATTCCTCTGGCTCTCGGATCTTCGCTGCATGCAGAGCTTTGCTAAGCTGCTCCAAGACATGCTTCTTTGTCACCTTGTTGGAGTGAAGCTCAAGGCAGAAGGGATCAAGGCCAATCTTCTCAAGTCGGCTCTGCACCACGCTGAGAGCAGCCATCTTCTCTGCGACGAAGAGCACTCGCCGCCCCTGGTACAGCGCATTGGAGATGAGGTTCGTGATCGTCTGTGACTTCCCCGTACCCGGAGGACCATAGAGTATAAGGAGGAGCCACGCCCCGCCTCCAAGACAGCAGATAGCTGTGACGAGTCTACGGGGACAGGTAGAGCAATGCTCCCAGGAGTCAGATGCTTATCCTCCTCTGCCAAGTTCGGCTGCAGAGGCTGAGGTTGCCACTGGAGCGAACCACTTACGAGGCTGGCGACGACAGGATGCGAGAGAAGCTCCTCACGGTGATTATGAATATCGTGCCACATCAGGTACTTATTGAAGGAGAATGCCCCAAGGACACACTCCTCCTCCGACATCCCACTTACTCTGCTCTCGGAGAGCGTCTCGGACTTGCGCAAAGATGAGAGGCACATCGACACCATGCTCATCACGGGGAAGGGGATCAATCCCCTTGATGCGTATGCCATAGGTCTGGCGGATATATTCAATGAGGGTGATATTGAGTGAGATCTCCTCATCTCGCTTGCGGATATAGTAGCGCCCACGCTTATAGACAAGATCTACGGGTAGGAGAAGAAGCGGAGCATAGCGTGCTTGAGGGCTATTCTTCTTCTCATACCAGCGAAGGAGACCAATCGCCAGATAGAGCGGATTAGCCCCCCGTCTCTTCCCTCGTCGTACGAGCATGACGATAGATATTCTTGAGGACCAGCTATGTTTCGTCCTCAGCGTAGTAGGTATGTAAGAGCTTCTGCCTCGTGATATCATTTAGGATCAGCGGCTCCAGAGAGCTAATCATACTGGAGCGAAGTAAGCGCTCTTCTCTATCTACTCGTACGACTCCCTCAGGAATAGGATGGATGCAGTACTCCGTATTCTCCTGCAAGTAGTCCTCTATGGAAGCGACATCGAAGGAGATGAACTGTATGGCACGGCTACGGACAGAGAGATTGAGGAAATTGTTGCGCAGGGAGAAGTCCAAGAGCTTCCGCTCCCAGATATCAAGCTTATTGACCTCCGTCTTATCGTCATAGGCACGATCCAAATCATATCGAGTGCGATGAGTAGCCTCAATGGCACAGGCCGTATGCTTAGGAGCTTCCTCTGGAGCTAGCTTCCACTTACCGCCCTCACTGAGGCGAGTTGGTAGCGAGATAATACCCTCCAAGCGACAGCGAGCTATGTCTATGAACATCTGAAACTCATTATCCCTCTTAAGATGCTGCCGAGCGATCTCCTGTGCATGATCAAAGGACGCATAGTCCTTAGTAAGCTCCGTACACTCGAGTACAAGCATCTCGGAGATCCCATCAGAGCAAGCCTTCTCTAAGAAAGAAGCATCATCACAGATGCTCTGACGGTAGCACACTTCACTGAGCCACACACCGAGGAAGGCATGCCCACGCATGATCACTACCCCACTATTGATCCCAACCGCCTCCAGCACAGAGGCCATCAAGAGAGTCAACTCGATGCAGTTCCCCTGATGACTCTCAAGGACTTGATCAGAGAGCGTGATGCGCTGCCCGATAGCCTCATAGCTGGCCGGTACTGCGCGGTAGATAATCCCCTCTTCATGGAGTGTAGCAAAGATGGCGCTAACTTGCTCAACGACCGTATTGGGGTCTCCATCTTGATACTCAACAAAGGCACTTGCCCCTGTCATCTGCTTGAGGAGAGCAGATGCCTTGACGACCATCCGCCCTATAGCTGGCTGATTGGGTACGACAAAAGAGGCCAGACACTGTGGAAGGATCTGCGTCCCCAACCATTGATCAAATGCCATCAACTCCAGTTCATACTCCCGCGAAAGCAAGACTTCTTCTCCGCTATGGATCTGTACAGTGAAGGAGGAGATGACACGCTCTGAGAGCTCAAGCAAAGCATCAGCCTTAGGGAGAACAGCGACATCAGAGATACGTACAGTGCTCCCACGATCAATACGGCTATATATAGCAGAGTGCTGCTCTTGGACAAAGCGGCCTCCAATAGAGACACTTATATCCAGCAGGTCTTCCTCACTGACATTCATGAGCTCTATACTGTTGCAAACTGGGATATGGTTGTGTAAGAGTGCGTAATTAACATTCTTGATATAGTCAATATGTAGCTCTATCATCATCGTAGGGGTCGTTAGTCTGGTAGATATGGGAAGGCAAAAGATAACGCCTCTCACCGCTATAACACTCAAAGGTAGCTATATTTCAGAAGGTAGATGCATAGGGAAATCCCCGTCTTCCCTCCACGAAAAAGCCTCCCCTCAGAAGTGCAGTGGCTGAGAGAAATAACTCAGCAGAAAGCACTACTATGTAGTCGGGAAAGTAACCAGTACTGGTCCGAGAGGTGACCAGTACTGCTCACTTCAGCGACCAGTACTGGTCGCAAAAGGAAGTAGCAGAGGTGGATCGTCACACAGCCATATATTCCCTATTTATCCAGCTGATAATCAGCCAGCTATCTCCATAGCCCACTTCATAGCAGCACCTGAGAAAGATACCTCTCCTCTACCCTCAGTAAAAATAAGCCTCCCCACCGCTTCATACGAAGCAGCGGGGAGGCTTATCTTGTCAGAGCGTAGAGCTACAAAGATCTCTACGAGAAGTTACTTCTTCTTAGCAGGAAGGTGGATAGCAAGGCCAAGAGCATCACCAATAGCTTCGTAGAGGGCTTCCGAATAGGTGGGGTGCCCGTAGATCGTAGCGATAACTTCTTCGGCGGTAGCTTCCATCTCCATGATCAGCGAAGCCTGGCTAATCATTTCAGCAGCCATAGCACCGATGATGTGGATACCAAGGATCTCACCGTACTTGTTGTCGAGGATGACCTTAACGAAGCCTTCAGTTTCACCCGAAGCGAGTGCACGGCCGTTTGCAGCGAAGCCGAACTTACCGACACGGATGTCGCCGTACTTTTCGCGAGCCTGATCTTCAGTCAGACCAACCATCGCTACTTCGGGACGCGTGTAGACAACGGATGGAGCAGAGAGCATCTTCAGCTCACGTTCATTGCCATGGAGTGCATTTTCAGCAGCGACTTCACCCATACGGAAGGCCGTATGAGCAAGCATCTTCAGACCATTTACGTCACCAGGAGCGTAGATGCCCTTGACACTGGTTTCCATAAACTGGTCGACTTGATACGACCACGTTCGATTTCCAGTTCGATTTCGCCGACACCTTCCAAGTCAGGTACACGACCGATGGAGAGCAGAGCCTTCTCAGCCTCAATAGCCGTACCATCCTTGAGGATAGCAGCGAGCTTGCCAGAGCGATCTTCGATCTTCTCAATAGCAGCACCAGTGAGGATCTTGACGCCACGCTTTTCAAGCTCGCTACGAAGAGCCTTAGAAACTTCCTTGTCGAGGGCAGGGATGATGTAGTCAGCCATCTCGATGATCGTAACCTTCGTACCAAGCGATACCAGAGCTTCCAGCCATTTCGACACCGATGACACCACCGCCGATGACGACGAGGCTTTTCGGGACGCTCTTCGAGGCGAGGAT
>CAKMOP010000095.1 GCA_927910985.1 uncultured Porphyromonas sp.
CCTAAGACGTTCTTATTCTTTGCAGTGGACATCTACTTGTTCTTGTTGATGAGCTCAGAGGCCAGCTGGAGGTGGTTGATTGCTCCACGGCTATCGGCATCGTAGAGGAGGGCAGGCAGACCGTGGCTGGGTGCTTCACCGAGCTTGACGTTGCGCTGGATGACGGTCTCGAAGACCAGACCTTTGAAGTGGGATTTGACCTCTTCGTAGATCTGGTTATTGAGTCGTGTACGGCTATCGTACATCGTCATGAGGAAGCCCTCTATGTCGAGCTGAGCATTGAGTCGCTGGCGCACAATACGGATGGTATTGAGGAGCTTAGAGATCCCCTCGAGGGCAAAGTACTCGCACTGTACGGGGATGAGTACGGAGTCGGCAGCCACAAGGGCGTTGACCGTAATCAGCCCGAGGGAGGGAGAGCAGTCGATGAGGATGTAGTCGTAGCGATCAACTAAGGGGGCTAAGACCGTGCGGAGGATGTACTCGCGCTCGGTACGCTCCAGCAGCTCTAAATCCGCACCTGCTAAGTCAATGTGCGAGGGGAGAAGGTCGAGACCATCGACGACAGTCTTCGTGATTGCCTCCGTTGCGGGGAGACCAGCGCAGAGACATTCGTAGATAGTCTTGCCTATCTGGGAGGCATCGATGCCGATACCGGAGGTGGCGTTGGCCTGTGGGTCGGTGTCGACCAAGAGGACGCGCTTCTCCAGCGAGGCCAAGGAGGCTGCCAGATTGATGGCGGTCGTGGTCTTGCCCACACCGCCTTTCTGGTTGGCTAATGCTATGACTTTGCCCATACAGTGCTCAGTGTCTCTATATATTAATGTATGCTATGTGGGTTGGGCGTAGCCTGTGGATCGTGAGCTGGTACCTCCAGGTACACTTCACCCAATTAGCGCACAAAATTACTACTTCTCACCGATATGATTTCTCTGCGAGGGCGAGTCTTCGCTCCTTGCCCTGGGGTGATAGCTTGTGTTCTATGGGGTAAAAGACACTTCCCCTACTTCGGAAAGGTATTCCAGAAGCAGGGAAAGTGGATGAATCTAAGGCGGATAAGAGAGGCGTGCTACTTGATTAGCTTGTGTACTGCCTTTCCTTCGACCCTCGGGGGCTTGGTATAGCGGACTTCGAAGCTCTTGTACTGGGGCTTGAAGCCTGGAGCTACCTCGTGAAAGATAGCTTCGATCTTGGCTTGTTGCTCGGGCGTGATGGCTTCGTATCCACAGCGCATCCGTACGATATTGCTGTATCCGAAGTGGCTGATGAGCTTGTCGTGTAGATTACTCGTCTGCTCGAGTGTCATCTCTGAATACTTCCAGATCAGGGCTCGGGCAAATTGTCTGAGCTTGTGCTCGTGGTAGAGCGGGCAGTGCTCGTAGCCTCCCGAAGCCTCGATGAGCGTAGGGTTCGTGATGGTGAGTAGGGGGACGCCCTGCTTTAGATGCGTGAGGGCGTTGTGCCATAGCGTGCAGGTAGCACGCTTGATGCACTGGGGTGCATAACAGCTGGTATGTTCCATAAAGCGGTCATAAGTGAGTATAACAGAATAAAATGTGTACGTATAAGGTGCTGCTTTTCACTGCGAAGGTACGACTTTCATCGGAGAACAACTTCCCTTTTTTGTCCCCGAGTGTTCGGTTTAATAGGTGGGTCTGTGGGAACCTCTTGGGGTAGCTACGTTTGCTGGCTGGTGATGGGTTGGGGGACGTGCTGAGTTTCTTCGATTTTCCTTGAGGTGGAAAGCGTTCATTCCTCCGCTGGAGTCTTCTTGTTCCAGCGGAGGAGCGCTGTCGTTCCAACCGTAGGGGAATGTCCGTGCTCCCGTGAGTGAGTCAAGTGAATAGTACGGAGGAGCGGTATGTGTAGGTCGGTGTAGGGCTTCCCTCTTCATGGGAGGGTGTATTCTTCCAGGAGGCTTGGTCGCTGTGATAAGCGCAGGGCGGGTAGATTTCAGTATCTTTGTTCGTAAGCTATGGGACGAATACTCGCTATTGACTATGGGCAGAAGCGCTGTGGTGTCGCAGCTACTGACCCCCTTCAGATTACGCCAGGTGGCATAGGGACATTCCCGACGCACCAGCTCTTGGCCTTCGTCACGGACTACGTGCAGCGTGAGTCCGTGGAGCGTATCGTCATAGGCTATCCACGCCAGATGAACAACGAAGAGTCTGCTTCGATGAAGTACATTCGCCCCTTTGTGGAGAAGCTCCGCAAAGCACTTCCTTCCCTCCCCATCGACTACCAAGACGAACGCTTCACGTCAACCTTAGCGCAGCGTGCTATACGTGAAGCGGGGATAGGCAAGAAGCGTCGGGAGCAAGACAAAGGGCTCGTCGATGAAGTCAGTGCCGTCATCATCCTGCAGAGCTACCTGGAGCGTCGCGATGGTCTCGGTGCCATCCAGCTCCCATTCAAATAGTCTCACCTAATAATTTTACCCTTATCCAATGAAGCTACCTATATATATATATGGTCATCCCGTCCTGCGGGAGATGGGGCAAGATATTACCCCAGATTACGAAGGTCTCGGCACCCTTATCGAAGATATGTGGGAGACAATGTACTTCTCCGATGGTATCGGGCTGGCTGCTCCGCAGATTGGTCGTGCTATCCGCCTCTTCGTCATCGATGCTGACCCAATGGCTGAGAGCTTCCCCGAATGTAAGGGACTCAAGCAGACCTTCATCAATGCGCGTATCGTAGAGAGTAGCGAGGATACCCTTTCGGAGAACGAGGGTTGCCTGAGTATCCCTGGCATCAACGAGAAGGTGACCCGCCCTGCGACGATCACGATCGAATATCTCGATGCCGACTTCCAGCCCCATCGCGAGACCTATTCAGGCTTTGCCGCACGCGTGATCCAGCACGAGTACGACCATATCGAAGGGGTGCTCTTTATCGATAAAATTGCCACCATCCGCAAGCAACTCATCAAGGGCAAGCTCGCTAATATGCAGAAGGGAAAGGTGTCGGCGCACTACCGTGTCGTCACAGCTCCCCAGAAGCGTAAGTAGCTATTCGGAATTGGGTCTTTGAGGCTCACCCTTATTTCTTACGCTACGAGATAGACGCGCTATGAAGAAGTTCACACTTGCGACGCTGACGCTCCTCCTCTCTGCCTCTGTTCTTAGGGCGCAGATTGACGTGGAGCAGGCTCTTGCTATTGGGCGCAATGCGATTTACTTCAACGACTACATCGTCTCGATGGGGTATTTCAACCAGATCATCGGACTACGTCCGTGGATGGCAGAGCCCTACTTCTATCGTGCCGTAGCGAAGATCAATCTTGATGACTACGCTGGAGCTGAGTCGGATGCTTCGCTCGCTCTCGAGCGTAATCCTATTTACCCCCGTGCCTACCTCCTGCGTGGTATAGCTCGCTTCTCGCAGAAGGAATACCCTGCATCCATCGAAGACTTCCGCCGTGGGCTTCAGCTCTCCCCGAGAGATGTAGGACTGCAATACAATCTGGCCATCGCCTTACTCCAGGATAAGAAGTATGTCGAGGCTGATAGCGCAGCTCGTCGACTTGTCACTATCGACCCGAAGAATAAGGATGCCTTCCGTATCTTGGCGCAGTCGGCGCTGGAGCGTAAGGATACCATCCGTGCTTCTCGTCAGGTAGATGAGCTGCTCGCTAAGGATTCAACCTAC
>CAKMOP010000096.1 GCA_927910985.1 uncultured Porphyromonas sp.
TCCCTTAGCCATGGAGCGGTGTGTGTATTCTTTCTCATCTCGGGATACTTCCTCTACAGTCCCGATCTGAGTAAGAGCTACCAGCGAGCGATGAAGTCACTTCGGACAGTCGTACCTATCTTCCTCATCGTCTCCCTCTTCTACTGGGCGTGGCTACTACCGAACTACGGCAACACCCTCACATCCTTCAGCCAGCTGTGGACGTGGCTCCTCACAGGCAACCTCACCTCAGGACATACGTGGTACCTGATGGCGATGCTCCAAGGCTTACTCCTCCTGGCAGTGATCTTCCGGCTACGAGGTGAACGCTACATCGCATTGCTCACCCCGCTATGTATCTTCGGACTCTTGGGAAGTCAGTATGCCTTCCTGCTGACCGACGAGCGGACACGATATTACTACGATGTCTACACCTCGATCAGCTACTCCATCCCCTTTATGTCCATCGGATATCTCATCGCCAAGCACGAGAGCACGCTACAGAAGTATCGACACTGGGGAAAACTCTTCTCCTGCAGCGTGGTAGTGGCTTATGCCGAGCGGATCCTACTACACCAGACGGGACACGATTATGCTACGGGGGCTCTCTTCGGCAGCTACCTCACCGCCGTCCTCATCTTCATCTGGGCACTCCAGCATAAGAGCTTCGGCACAGGTAGCTGGATGGAGACCATCGGTGCAAAGTACTCGGGGAACATCTACTACTTCCACATAGCCGTAGCCACGCTCATCGTGCGCCTACTTTCTGCCTTAGGCTTAGGCGAAGTCTATGCGCAGTTAGGCTCTATTTTCGTCTTCATCGGCAGCCTGATAGTAGCCTCAATCATCGTACGTGTGCAGGATAAGGTCGGCATTCATCTCCTCAAGTAGTCGACCACAGTATCGATGCAAGACAAGATCAAAGACCTCACGCAGGGCGACCTCTCGAGCCACCTCTACCGCATCGCTCTCCCCATCATGGGGACGAGCTTCGTACAGATAGCCTACAACTTCACCGACATGCTCTGGCTGGGAAGACTCTCTTCCCAAGCCTTAGCTGCCGTAGGTGCAGCCTCCGTCTTTACGTGGATCGCCTCCGCCTTCTCCCTCATCAACAAAGTGGGGAGCGAAGTCACCATCTCACAGAGCCTCGGCGCTGGGAAGCGCGACGAAGCGAAGAGCTACGCAGCGCAGAATACCTGCATGAGCCTCCTCATCAGCGTGGTCGTGCTCTCGGTCTACGCCCTCTTCGCCAATGGCTTCCTCGGACTCTATGAGCTGAATCCCAGCGTCCACACCGAAGGGTTGACCTACCTCTACCTCTCGCTCATCGGCTTCCCTGGGATCTATCTCTCAGCTTCGCTTACGGGGCTGTATAATGCTATTGGCGATAGTCGCACGCCCTTCCGCATCTCGATCATTGGGCTGGCGATGAACATGCTCTTAGATCCCTTCTTCATCTTCACCCTCGGCTGGGGAACGGCCGGAGCCGCCTTAGCCACCGTAGTGAGCCAAGTCATAGTGCTTGCGCTCTTCCTCCGTCAGGTGAAGCGAGACAAGCTCTTCGGGGGCTTTCCCTTCCTTGTGCGGCTACGCTCCGCCTACGTGCGTCGCATCCTACAGATCGGGATACCGCCCGCCTCTCTCCAAGTGCTCTTTGCCTTCGTCAGCGTCTATATGGGACGACAAGTATCGGAGCTCGGTGGACATATCGGCGTAGCAGCGATGACTACAGGCACGCAGATCGAGTCGCTGACATGGAACACCGCCTTAGGCGTCACCTCCGCCCTGACCACCATCGTCGGGCAGAACTTCGCCGCCGGCAAGCTCCGCCGTGTCTACACCGCCTTCTGCCGTGCGCTCAGCTTCACGCTCTGTATCGGCGTCCTCGGCACACTGCTCTTCGTCTTCTGGGGAGAAGAACTCTTCGCCCTCATCGTCCCCGAAGAAGCGGCTTACCAAGCAGGAGCCACCTACCTCGGCATCGTCGGTCTCTCGGAGGTCTTTATGATGATCGAGATCACTGCCGAAGGACTCTTCTACGGCTTAGGACGTACCTACCTACCTGCGGCTGTGAGCATCGCAGGCACCTACCTCCGCATCCCGATGGTACTACTCTTCGCAGGCTGGGGCTGGGGAATACACGCCGTCTGGTGGGCGATCTCCATCTCCTCCATCCTCAAGGGACTCACGATGCTCTACTTCTTCCTGCGCTGGAGACGGCGCACGCAAGAAGCTCGCAGAGCTGAAGCCCACACCATCTAACTTAATATTTACCCTTTATCTTATGCTTCTCCTGACGAATATCCTCCCTGTAGACACTGCTGAAGCTGCGGGTGTGCACCGTGCATTAGGCTCCGCCACGCAGCCCATCAACCTCAACTATCGCCACTGGTTCGGCACCGAACAGCTGGAAGGATGGCTCGATGGAGCGATTAACTTCGGGCTGCGCGTCCTCTTGGTCATCGTGCTCTTCTGGCTGGGGCGCATCGTCATCCGCTGGATCGGTCGCCTCTTCGATAAGTTCCTCCGTCGTCGCTCCTTCGATGGTGTCGCCGTGACGCTCCTGGACTCGCTCTTCACCGCCCTACTCTACGTGACCTTAGGGATCATCTTAGCGAGCATCCTCGGTGTCAAGTCTGTATCCTTCGCTGCCGTCTTAGCCTCTATGGGCTTGGCTGTGGGTATGGCACTGAGCGGACAGCTGCAGAACTTAGCCGGCGGGGTCATCATCATGGTCACGAAGCCCTTCGGCATCGGTGACTTCATCTCCGCCCAAGGGGTCGAAGGGACGGTGCGTGCCGTGCGCCTCTTCCACACCGAAGTCCTCACTCCCGACAACAAAGTCGTCTTCATCCCCAATGGCACGCTCAGCAGTAGCCTCGTGACGAACTTCTCCCACGAAGATATCCGCCGTGTAGAGTGGACCATCGGCATCGAGTATGACGAAGACTACCAGCGTGTACGTCAGGTCATCCTTGCCCTCCTCCAGCAAGACCAGCGCATCCTCACCACGCCAGAGCCCGTCATCGTCCTGCACAATCTCAATAGCTCTTCGGTCGATATCCTCGTACGTGCTTGGGTGGCTTCGGGCGACTTGTGGCCAGTCTTCTGGGACTTCAATGAGCGAGTCTATGCGGACTTCAACGCTAAGGGCATCGGCTTCCCCTTCCCACAGCTCACCGTTCACCAAGGGAAGTAAGACGTATGTCCTTCAAGCTCACCTCACGCTTCCGTCCCACGGGCGACCAGCCTCAGGCCATTGACGAGCTGGTACACGGCTTTGAGTCAGGGGTACCCTTCCAGACCCTACTTGGGGTCACGGGGTCGGGGAAGACCTTCACCGCTGCCAACGTCATCGCTCGCCTCGGCAAGCCCACACTGGTACTAAGTCACAACAAGACCCTGGCAGCCCAGCTCTATGCCGAGTTCAAGGCGTTCTTCCCCGACAATGCTGTCGAGTACTTCGTCTCCTACTACGATTACTACCAGCCCGAAGCCTATATCGCCGCCTCCGATACCTATATCGAGAAGGATATGGCCATCAATGCCGAGATCGAGAAGCTCCGCCTGCGGGCAACCGCCTCCCTCCTCTCTGGGCGCGAAGACGTCATCGTCATCTCCTCCGTCTCCTGCCTCTATGGTATGGCCGACCCGAAGGCCTTCGAGGAGAAGATCCTGCGCCTGCAGGAGGGACAACGCTACAGCCAAGAGCAGCTCAAGCGCGACTTGGTGCTCAACCACTACGTCAATGACCGTCTGACCTTCACCCCGGGCTACTTCCGTGTCAAGGGCGACACCATCGATGTCTTCCCCTCCATCGAAGGTTTCAACGGCGTAGCCTACCGCATCACCTTCTGGGACGATGAGATCGAACGCATCGCCTCCTTCGACCCACAGAGCGGACGCGAATATGGTCCGATGACACGGCTCGTCATTCACCCCGCCAACCTCTTCGTCACCACACAGGAGCAGGTCAACTCCGCCGTGGGGCAAATAGACGTAGACCTCGGGCGGAGAGTCCAAGAGCTCGAAGACGAAGGACACGCCTTCGAGGCTAAGCGTCTCTATGAGCGTACGACCTATGACCTCGAGATGATCCGTGAGCTGGGCTACTGCTCGGGGATCGAGAACTATTCCCGCTACTTCGATGGGCGCCAGCCAGGCGAACGCCCCTTCTGCCTCTTAGATTACTTCCCCAAGGACTTCCTGCTCATCATCGATGAGAGCCACGTCACCGTCCCGCAGATCCACGCGATGTACGGCGGCGACCGCTCGCGCAAGACAAGCCTCGTAGAGTACGGCTTCCGCCTTCCTGCAGCACTGGACAATAGGCCGCTGAAGTTCGAGGAGTTCGACGACCTCACTCCGCGCATTCTCTACATCAGTGCTACGCCTGCCGAATATGAGCTCACCAAGAGCGAAGGTATCGTTGTCGAGCAGCTCATCCGCCCCACAGGGCTACTTGATCCGCCTATCGAGGTACGCCCCACCCTGCATCAAGTAGACGACCTCGAGCACGAGATCCAGCTGGCTATCGAGCGCAAAGAGCGTGTGCTGGTCACGACCCTCACCAAGCGAATGGCTGAGGAACTCTCCGAATACCTCATCAAGCACGGGGTCTCGTGCAGCTACATACACAGCGATGTCGATACGCTGACACGCGTCCAGATTATGGAAGACCTGCGTAAGGGAGTCTACGATGTCCTCATTGGGGTCAACCTCCTGCGTGAAGGGCTTGACCTCCCCGAGGTCGCTCTGGTCGCCGTCCTCGATGCCGACAAGGAAGGCTTCCTGCGTAGCCACCGCTCGCTAACGCAGACCGCTGGCCGTGCTGCACGCAACGTCAATGGTCGTGTCATCTTCTACGGCGACCACATCACCGAGAGTATGCGCCTGACGATGGATGAGACTGCGCGCCGCCGTGCCAAGCAGATCGCCTACAACGAAGCCAACGGTATCACACCCCAGCAAATCGTCAAGAACAGCTCCTCCGCCTTCCCCGACAAGCGAGGCGAGGATAGCACTGCCACCGCCTATATCGAGGCTTCACCCGAAGCAGCTGTCGAGGATCCCATCGAGCAGTTCCTCTCCCCCGACCAGCTCCGCACCTTGGCAGAGACCAAGCGCAGCGAGATGATGGCTGCTGCCAAGGAACTGGACTTCATCGAAGCTGCACGCCTGCGCAACGAGCTCCAGCGCCTCGAGGAGAAGATCCGCCTACTGCAGTAGCCACCTCTCCCCTATCCACCCTAAAGGCACTCCGCCCCGCTACACTCACTCATAGGTGAGATATAGCGGGGCGGAGTGCCGTTCTGTAGGGGGCGCAGAGCTATCTATTGATGCGGTAGCTGACGCCGAGGTTGAGGAAGACGTGACGCAGCGAATAAGGCATCACCTCGAAGCTCTTGTCAAAAAGCTTCGGTAGCCCTACGTTCATCCGTGCCGTCAGCCCCCAGTGTGGGTCGATCTGATAGTCCGCACCGAAGCGCACACCAGCATCATTGCGGACGATAAAGTCCCCCAAGGGGAAGCTCACCACCGACTCCTCTTGGAGCGTACGCCCATCCATCAGACCATCGCCATCGAGCTTAGCGGTGAACTTACGCTTGAGCGCGTGCGCATAATAGCCTCCGACGACGAAGCGGAAGGAGCTATTCGGCAGAGCATAGCTCAGCCCTACGGGGATGACCACATAGCGCGTGTCCATCTCGACACGCTGGTAACCCGTATAGTGCTGCTCCTTATGGGCATCGCTCTGATAGCGGATGGGCATATCCGCGGCCGAGACCGTAGTGCTGAAGCTACGTATATCGTATTCTACACCCATATTGAGGGCAAAGGGACTGGTCGGAGTGAGGCGGTAGGAGAAGTCTAAGCCGACATTGGGCGTGCCCCCAGGCTTGAAGGCGTGCACCTTCTTCACGGGTGTCGGCACCGAAGGGGGCAAAGCTCCCCCAATATTAAAGCCCAAGTGTACGCCTACGCCTAAGCGCGCAGGGAGGTTATCCCCCGTCTCCGCAGCGCTCAGCGGCAGGGTAAGGAGCCCCACAGAGAGCGGCATCAAAGGATAGATCGAATATAAGTCTTCATCTGAATGATCACGCAAGCTAATGGTTGGACTTCACACGGTCTTTGATCGTCACCTGCTGCAGACGCAGCTCGCTCCCTACGGCTCCGATATATTCAGCACCACGGAAGCTCGAGGAGAAGACCAGAGCCAAGCGGTATTTCTTCTTCGCCATATCCACGGCTGCATAGCGAGCTTCGTCGACAGGCTTGAGGTAGAGACGATAGCTCTGCCACTCACCTACTGGAGTCGTGGGAGCCAATTCGACATAGCCCTTCGCCACAATACGAGCATCCGTCTGTAGCGTCTTGCCATTCAGATAGCTATCATCTTCTGTCACTTCGTAGAAGACGGCTGAGACCGAAGCACGGTCTTCGCTGGGCAGCTCAACCTGCTTATCCTGTCCGTGGATGACCTTCTCGCCCGCCTTGTACTGGTAGGTGAAGTCCACCAACTCAGGCAGACCACTGGAGTAAGGTTGCCCAAAGAGGGTTGATTCTAATGGCTTTGCTACCAAACGCTTCGTATCCACTTGCCCCGTATAGAGTGCACCTGCGATAACTTTCGTCCCAATGCCAAAGAAGTAGAAGCCCTTGATCGAGCGAATAATCGCCCCTTGTGCTACTCCATTCTCCTCTAAGGGAACAACAGGGAAGTCGGTCGGCGAAGAAGACAGTAGCGTATAGCCTTGGTTACTGGCTGAAGCCCAATAGGTATTCTTCGCATCTTCATCAGGTGCGATCGAAGGCAGGCGATAGGAATCCTTCCCTACTTCGATCCAGCGCGAGAAGTCAAACGTCTGACTTGTAGTGAGTACGCCCTCCTTGTAGTGCAGTGCCTCCAGGCTACGCTCCTTCGAGGTAATCGGGTCATCGCACGAGGCGAGTGCCACGGTCAGAGCCCCGAGGGCGATCGAGATAGATAGTCTTTTCATCTCTTCAAATAAAATAAAAATCATAGGGCTTGCTCCACGGCGGAGACAAGCAAACATCAGCCCCACCACCGAGCAAGTCGGCGATGGGGCTGTATGCTTGGGTAGAAGGTTCGGAAAATCACGCCCACCCAAAGGGTAGGTCCCTTCTCCGAAGATCTTCTTACTTCTCAGCGACGTAACGACGCTCCTTGATACGAGCCTTCTTACCAGTGAGGGCACGGAGGTAGTAGAGCTTAGCGCGACGTACCTTACCGAACTTCTCGACGGTAATCTTTTCGATGAAGGGGCTTTCGATAGCGAAGATACGCTCTACGCCTACACCTTCACTGATCTTACGCACCGTGAAGCGCTTCTTTTCGCCGTGACCGCTGATGCGGATGACGACGCCACGATAGCGCTGGATACGTTCCTTACCCCCTTCGCTGATGCGGTAGTCAACGGTGATCGTGTCACCGCTACGGAAGGAGGGGTGGCTCTTACCCGTAGCGAAAGCTTCGTTGACAATCTTAATAAAGTCCATTGTTAGTCCTTTAGCTTATTTGATTAGTACTACACTAAACGCAATGTAACAGGCCACACTCGATATATATTCCTGACAGAGATTACGCAAAGCACCGCAAAGGTACAAAAAAGCCCGCAATCACCGAGCCTCCGACCTCAGAGCCATTACTGATCCTGCGCAGCAGAAGTATAGGGAACCAGCTTCAGCGAGCCACTTTCATATTCGGCAAGGAAGATGTCTGAGGCAGATTCATAGCCAGCCTTCTGGAGCTCTTCGGTCAGCCACTCCTCGCTGCGATCCACGTCATCTAAGACACTCAGCTGGACGATACCATCGGTGATGATCGGATATTTAGGATTCTCCTCCCCGCGAAGCACGATGATGAGTTCGCCATTCTGCTCGAAGACAGCACGCTTCACATCACGTACGTGGTAGACTCCTTCGCGGCGCAGCTTGAAGGCGACCTCATAGGCAGTTATTTTTGCCTTACGGCACGCCTCTACATCCAGCACACCGTGCTTGATAAGCACGATCGGAGTGCCATCGATAAACCGCTTAATACTATGATTCTTTGTCTTGAGCCTTCTTAATCCAATGATAAGTACAGCCCAAACAAAGAGGACAGCAGCGAACTGAAAGATCGACACCGAGGGGCTATAGATAACCCCACCGATGATGCCCCCAAGTACATAGTTCTGCACCTGGTCTATGGCAGAGGTCGGTGCTAAGTTGCCCTTGCCTGACTTATTAATGATAAGGACAATAGCGAGCAGACCTAAGAGCAACTTCAAGAAGACATTCAGATAGAAGAGGCCATCGGACTGCAAATAATCTATGGCTGTCATATGATCGATACTATTATGAAGAGGTGACAGAGATGTGCCTGCTTTTAGAAGGAGATATCAAGAACAGCATCTGAGCATACGCGTGAATCGGTGCTAACAGGATGATCAATAGCTACAGGATTCTCCTCATCGCAGAGCAGTTGTTATTAATAGTTAATTATTATCAAAGTGGTTCAAAGGTAAGAAACACGTAGCACAACGACAAGCAACAAAACACAACATCCTCCAAGGTACACACGCCCCAGCCAAAAAGAAAAAATGAAGCGAGACGAAGCTTCGCCCCTCCGCCTTTCGTAGCCCTTCCCCAGCGTCAGCAGACGGTATACCACTGCACCTGGCATTCCCGCTCTGCAGAGAGAGAGAGAGAG
>CAKMOP010000097.1 GCA_927910985.1 uncultured Porphyromonas sp.
GCTGAGACGGCTCAGCTGGGGGTAGGATATAGCTCATTGCTCCTTATCGCTACGAGAGCGATGGCTTAAGCTTCTTTGTGCTTCTCGAGCTTGCGCTTGAGGACATCGACGCAGAGGTCGACGGATTCCTCGAAGCTGTTACTGGTCTTATCTACGAAGAAGTCTGCACCGTGCACCATAAGCTTGACGGAGGCTTCCTTATTGTTCGACACTTCGGGCTTGACAACCTTGAGGACGACTTCGGCTGCCTGTATATCATCGGCGAAGCGGGTCAGCTTGTCGAGCTTCTTTTGGATGAACTCCTTGAGCTGCTCGGTGGCATCGAAGTGGATGGCTTGAATTCTGATGTCCATAGTTGAATAGCTTTCAGTTCCCCGAGGGGCGTATAACATAGATGGTAGTAGGAGGGCAAGGGGCGCTTCCCCATAGCCTTCACCTCAAAGGTAGCGAAAAGGAGGTGAAAAGCAAGCACCCGAAGCATCGTCTTCTCTCCGTGATCGTGAAGAGCTGTGCGAAGGACAGATATGACGTGCCCCCAGCGGCCGAAGCTACTGAGGGCACGACGTCCTTTACACTAACAAGTAGAGCTTATAAAGCGACTACTTTGCGGCACGCACGACGAGGGCCTTGTTGATATTCTTCTCACGCTCGGGCAAATCAGCGACAGTACGTCGGTCGAGGTACTCGACCTTACCTCCAGCGACATAGGGTGTCGTCAGATCGCGCTTATTACGCACGAGGTCGAAGTAGCGTTGTCCTTCGCAGAAGAATTCAATACGGCGCTCATCGAGGATATTGTCCAGAGTCACCTCGGTAGCTGGCGTGTAGTTAGCGAAGCGATTCTTGCGTAGCTCATTATAGTAATCTACAGCCTTCTTCCCATCGCTCGAGGTAGCTCCCTTCAGAAGGGCTTCTGAGGCGATCAGATAGAGCTCGGAGAGGCGAATGACCTTGAAGTTGTTCATTGCCGTAGGGTTCGAAGCTCCAGCTTGCCCCAGGTACTTCGTCGTATAGTAGGCCTTAGCACCTCCGTCAGCCTTGGAGCGCTCGGTGATGAGCTTAGCACGGACATCGTCCGAGCGTGTGCTCTGTACCCACTTGACAAAGTCATCCGCAGCACCGAACTCTGGATAGTTACTGGGGTTAGTATATCCTCCGAGGCTATTCAGTCCAGCGTTATCCTTCTCTGTCGTGGCTATTTCGAAGAGAGATTCCGAGGAGCCCTGAGCTTTCCAGACCGAAGGATATTCGTCTACAGTGTAGAGCTTATAGGGGCTCGAAGCGATGACATCACTGGCATACTTATAGGCATTCTGCCAGTCTCCGAGATAGAGGTAGGCACGTGCTAAGAGAGCTTCCGCAGCCCAGTAGTTGACATAGCCGGAGTTCAGCGTCTTCTCCTTGCTCAGTCCTTCGAGGGATTTGGTCAGGTCGGAGATAATCTGCGCATAGGTCTCACGGAGTGTAGAGCGCTGATAGGCATAGCCTACGGGACGCACTTCATTGTTGAGGGGGATACCCGAATAGGCGGCATCGGGGTTCACTCCTGTCGTGGGAAGGTAACTGAAGATACGCGCCAGCTCCAGGTGTGCCAGTCCACGCAGAGCATAGAGCTGCCCTACTTGGTTCGCGACCTCAGCCTTCTCTCCGGCAGGAGTCACCTTCTCTACCCGATCGACGTACTGCAGGATATCATTCACGCGCCCAGAGAGTATCGAGAAGGCACCATAGGCACCTGCAGAAATATCCGAAGTCTGCTCCGTGAGGAAGCGATGAATCGAGGTAGAGTGGTTGTAGCTGGCGATGACAATCTTGGCATCACCACCGTGCGCATCCCCATAGAGGGCTATTTCACCGCTATAACCATAGCGCGTATTGAGGCGAGAATAGAGACCTCGCACTGCTTTCGTCAGGTCACCCAGCGAAGTAACGGACTCCTCCGAATTAAGCGAGCCAGAGGGGAACTGATTCAGTTCCTTCTCGCAGGAAGTAAGGAAGAGGGAGGAGGCCAAGAGGATATATAATGGGAATCTTTTCATTAGAATACGGGGATAAGAGTTAGAAACCTACATTAACACCGAAGCTCACCGTGCGAAGAGCTGGGATATCGGACGTACGATAACCATTGAGTGGCACCTCCAGCTCTCTATTAGGAGTAGCAGCATAGAGGTAGAAGAGGTTGTTCGCCGTGAGCGAAAGGCTGGCCGTATTGAGATGCAGCGCCTTGGTGACGCGATTAGGGAGACGATAGCTCAGGCTCAGCTCCTTGAGACGAACATAGTCCGAAGAGTGCAGGAAGCGCGTAGAAGTTAAGCGTGCACTGATGAGCGGATTGTTCAGGATAGGCAGCGGATGAGCTGCAGACTTATTAGTAGGTGTCCAGTAGTTACCCACCAGATCCTTGCTCGAGTTCACGGAGATGGTACGATAGCCGTCGGAGATAGCGAAGCCTTCGAAGTTGTCGACGAAGTAACCACCGAACTGATAAGTCAGGAGCGTGCTGAGCGTGAAGCCTCCATAGCTGAAGGTATTCGTCAGACCACCATAGACCTTCGGATAGGCTGACTTAGTCGGAGCGAACTGAGCATCCGAGGACTTGTAGGTCAGGTTATCCGCCGTAGCAGGCTTCGAGGGGTCGATGACGAAGCGTGCAAGCCCCGTTTCCTTCTCTACATCGTGGAACTGGCGGATATAGAAGGTATAGATATCGTAGCCAGGACGATAGAGGTAGTTACCTGCGCCCGAGATGATATCCCCATTAGGCAGGGCTTCGACGCGTGAACGAATCTTCGTCAGCGAGAGGTCGGCATCCCAGCGGAACTTCCGCGAGTGGAGGATGTCCGAAGCGTGCAGCTCGACTTCGATACCACGATTGGAGATTTCGCCTCGGTTAGCCTGGTACTTTGTCACAGCGTGATTGCTGGAGATAGGTACAGACATCAGAAGGTCGGTGGTGTACTTATTGAAGTACTCGACACTCAGAGCAAAGCGCTTGGCGAAGGTCAGGTCAAGACCGACGTTGAGGCTACGGCTCTTCTCCCAGCCTAAGTTGAGGTTAGCTAACTGTGAGAGCGAGATAGC
>CAKMOP010000098.1 GCA_927910985.1 uncultured Porphyromonas sp.
CAGAAGCAGTGGGAAGAGGAAGACGAACGAGATTACGTGTGTGCCGAAACTCCTTGATAAGCTTGCCCTTGAAGGAGCCATCGTTACGATGGATGCCATGGGTACGCAGGTAGAAATAGCCGAACAGGTGTTCAAGAAGAAGGCTGATTTTGTCCTCGCTCTCAAGGAGAATCAGAGCCATCTCTTTGAAGATGCACAGATGCCTTTCTCCACACGATAGCGCACAAGCGACACTTAGAACAGGAGAAGGGGCACGGACGCATTGACAAAAGGAGTTACAAAATCCTCCCTGCAGAGGGCAATCTTACCGATGAAGTTGCACGACGCTGGCCGATGAGACATAACTTGGTGCGGGTCGAACATGAAGTTAGCAAGCCCAATGCGCAACCAACGAAGGAAACGCGCTACTACATCTCAAGCTTAGACTTCAACGAGACCTCTGCAAAGGAGATAGCCTACTATATAAGGGAGCATTGGGGAATTGAGAACCGCCTGCATTGGCAGTTGGATGTGACCTTTCGAGAAGATGCTTGCCGTGCGCGAAAGAACTTTTCGGCGCGCAATCTGAATCTCATCCGTAAGTTCGCTTTAGCTATTCTGCGCAGGCAACATGACACGCTCTCGCTCAAGGCGAGACGCAGGAAATGCAGCCTGCACATCGACTACCTCAAGCAAGTATTCTGATTTTGATGCGAGAGCCCTGGGCATAGGTAGTAGAGCCAGAGAGAGCAGTTATCTTTTTGTATCTTTGCTCTGTAGATTGACGCTGGGGAAGGAATATGCCTTCTTCTGATGCTACTTAATTAAGGTATAAGAACTGATGAGAAAGAATAACCTGATTTTCGGGATTCATCCTCTAATTGAAGCCCTGGAGGCAGGTCGTGAGATTGATAGAATCTTGCTCAAGCGCGGACTGCGTAGTAGCGAGGTGAGCCATATTACGGAGCTGGCCAAGGAACGAATGATTCCCGTACAGATCGTGCCAGAAGAACGCTTGATGCGCCTGACACGTAAGCAACACCAAGGAGTCATCGCCTTTATCAGCGAGATTGAATACACGCAGCTTGAGCAACTTATCCCGATGCTCTATGAAACTGGTCGTGCACCGTTTGTTGTCCTCTTGGATGGTCTCACCGATGTCCGCAACTTTGGTGCAATTGCTCGTACTGCTGAATGTGCTGGCGTTGATGCCCTCATTATCCCGGAGCGAGGGAGTGTGTCTGTGACAGCCGATGCTGTCAAGACTTCTGCGGGTGCGTTGCATCGGATACCCGTCTGCCGTGTTAGCTCGATTCAGGCGGCTGTGACTTTGCTTCAAGAGAGCGGTATTCAGATCGTAGCCGCTTCGGAAAAGGCATCAGACATCTACACCGAGAGCGTCTTATCCCTACCGTTGGGACTTGTGCTTGGTGCCGAAGACCACGGAGTGTCGCAGGAAGTCCTACGTCGAGCAGATAAGATCGTTCGCATTCCTCAAGCTGGTGCCATTGGTTCGCTGAACGTCTCAGTCGCTGGGGGAATCCTTATTTATGAGGTGGTTCGTCAAGCAGGACTGGGGGCGGAATAACACCACATTCTCTCAATAGCCATCCCCACTCGATGCTCACCAAGATTTACGCTGACGCGCCCGACTATCGCCTGCTGACAGAGCTGGTCGATGAGCTTCGTCGCGGAGCCATCTTCATTTATCCTACAGCTTCGGGCTATGCTTATTGCTGCGATGCCCTCCATCAGCGCGCCATCGAAGAGCTTTGTCGCCTGAAGAAGATTGACTCGAAGAAGAAGGCTCTATCCATAGCTTGTGCTTCGCTGAGTCAGGTGTCGGAGTACTGTAAGATGAATGACCGAGCATTCAAATTCATTAAGGAGCACGAGGTGAACTATACTTTTATTCTTCCTGCTTCTGGTGCCCTTCCGCGCATCTTCAAGCAGCGTAAGGAGGTCGGTGTTCGTCTGACGCAGCACCCTATTGGTCGACTTTTAGCAGAGCATTTGGGCAATCCATTGATTACCTCTTCACTTCCGGTTGAGGATGAAGATGAACCCGAGTATTGCACCAATCCAGAGCTAATCGATGAGCGTTATGGTCATTCTGTCTATACCGTTCTCGATGCAGGCGAAGTTCCTTTGGCTCCGTCAACGATCGTTGACTGCACCGAAGAGCCTTTTGAGGTCTTGCGCTATGGTCATGGTCGCTTGGCTGACGAAGAACCCTTACTCAAGAAAGATTAAATACACAACGATAGAGCATTTATGGTGAAAGAACCTGAGCTTATAGCCTACTATACCGATGAAGATGTCGAGGCGCCGCGCCTGCGAGAGCGTATCCTTCGTAACTGGATTCGAGAAGTAGCAGCACTCTATAATCGCCGAGTCGGAGAACTCTGTTACCAGTTCTGTGGTGATGAACGCATCCTTCAGACTAATCAAGATTTTCTTGACCACGACTATTATACCGATATCATCACGTTCGATGAGAGTGAGGGTGATGTGATTTCCGGGGATATGCTCATCAGTCTGGAGACAGTTCGGAGCAATGCAGAGCTACTGGGTAATGAGTATGCCGAAGAGTTGCATCGCGTGATTATTCACGGAGTCCTGCATCTTTGTGGTCTCAAGGATAAGACTCCAGAAGATGAGGCTAATATGCGAGCTGCAGAAGACCAAGCTCTGCGTTTGCTGCACGAATTGCTCGGAGAGGGAGTTCCTCTTTTTGACTAAACGGATCACTATCGCAGTATATCGTTTCGCTCAAGAAGCACGTTCTAAGTACGAACGGTGCGGTATATTCCAGATAAAAGCCGTTTCTTTGTGGTATTATTGACTATTTGACCACTAAGTGAATTTAATCATCGATCAGGGGAACTCGGTCTGTAAGGTGGCCGTGATGGATAAGGGGGGAGTTCGTCGCTCATTACTCCTTCTCACAAGTTTCCCTCCGAGAAGCTGGGAGCATTCTGTCAGATTTTCCAAATCTGCAGGCTGCTATTTTATAGCTCTGTAGCAGGTGTTGATAAGCTTTTGCTTAGTCTGCTGGCAGAGCGTATCCCGGTGGTATTGCAGGTGGACGAACATATTGCAGTACCTGTGCGTGTCCTCTATGACCGCAAGCGACTTGGTAGCGATCGCATCGCTGCCGTTGTCGGGGCATTTGCCTTGGCTTCTGAGAAGTCCGGTCTCTTAGTCATCGACTTAGGGACGGCAATTACTTTTGAACGAATTACTCCCGAAAGGGAATATATAGGAGGGAATATCTCTCCAGGTCTTTATACCAGGCTCAAGGCACTTAATCACTTTACCTCGCGCCTGCCTTTAATCCAGGATCTCGTACCAACAACTGGTGCTTTCGGTACGACAACCTCTGAGGCTATCTCTTCAGGGGTGCTACGTGGAGTGCTACACGAGATACAGGGATACATAGATGAGGCTAAGGAGACTGACCCCAATGTAGAGGTCTTTGTCACGTGGAGGGGATGCTTCGCTTATAGAGGCTTATCTTCCGAGAGGCTCGTGTAGAGCCTGACCTTGTCCTCTACGGACTCAATCAGATATTGGAGTACAACAGATGATAAAGCATAAAAAGATTCTCAGCTACCTCCTTTCTACAGGACTGCTTACCGTAGGAACTGCCGGAATCCTGAGTGCACAAAGCAACTCGGATCGTTCGCCTTACAGTCGCTTTGGTTATGGCTCGCTTGGCTTACGCCAGACCGCTACGACTCGTGCACTGGGGGGGATCGGCGTTGGCTTACGTGATGGGCTCACCGTCAATCCCGCTAATCCCGCTTCCTATACGGCTGTCGATTCGATGACCTTCATTATGGATTTGGCCGTGTCTTTACGTGGCTCCTATCTCTCCGAAGGTGGAAAGCACGATAGCCGTATCCTGGGGAATCTCGATTACGCTACGATTCTTTTCCCTGTGAGCAGACATCTTGCTGTAAGTGCTGGAATTATGCCCTTCTCTACTGTGGGTTATCGATTCGGTAACTTGGAGCAACTTCAGGGAGATAGCCATAGCGACTATCAGCGTACCTACTTGGGACAAGGTAGCTTTAATGATCTATACCTCGGTGTTGCTGGTCGTATAGGCTCTTTGTCACTTGGGGTAAATGCCTCTTATCTCTTTGGTTATACCACGCAAGAACGACAAGTCTATATCGGATCGGAAGGCGCTTCTAATCCCTTCTACCGCACACAGCTTCAGCTAAAGGGCTTTAAGGCAGATGTAGGGGCTCAGTATCAGATTGACTTGGACAAGAAGAGCGAGCGCACACTTGTCTTTGGAGCTACGTTTGCTCCAGAGATGAGGCTGCGATCGACGTTGATTGATCAGCATTTCCAGAGAGTCGAGAATTCCAGCCAGCTGGTGCCTGAGTCTTCGGATACGATTACCTCTCGCCAGCTGCATCACGTACCCTTGAGCTATTCTGTCGGGGCTACCTACCGTCATAATGAGAACCTCCTCGTTGGGGTAGGCGTGTCCTATATGCAGTGGTCTAAGGCCTCTGGTGTCGCCCAAGATGGAGCTGTACCTCGCGACCTCTATCGTGTAGGACTGGGTGCAGAGTGGATACCTGACACACGTGCTCGTAGCCTCTTTGCGCGTTCGCGCTATCGCCTTGGCTTAAGTGGAGCTAATTCGTATATGCTTGTCCCGACAGCCTCGGGTGAGAAGAGCGGATACAATGAGCTCACGGCATCGCTTGGTATCGGTCTTCCATTGATCGATCGTCGTTCGCTCGTCAACGTCACGGTAGACTATAAATATCTTCTTCCCCAGGCCTCTGGTATGCTGCGCGAGCACTCACTGGGGCTGACTGTGGGGATTCTCTTTAACGAGAACTGGTTCCGTAAGGCACGTATCAACTAATGACGTTATCAGGGGGCTATTCTTCCCTCTGTGTAGATACCTTACGCACGACTAAGCACTAATCACTTACTAAATAAAGACAAGAAGACAATGAGACTGAACAGAATGTCCTGTTGGAGCCTTTGGGCTTCTCTCGACGACTGCTTATGCCCAGACGGGTAGAGCTACAGGTACTCCTTTTGGCTCAGGTGAAGACAGCATCCGCTGCCGCCAAAGTATCAGCCTGCTGACGAGCTTTGGCAAGACTGCGAACTATGCCGACGCCTATGAGCATTGGCAGAAGGCATATGACAACTGCCCCGCAGCATCCAAGAATATATACATCATCGGTGCTAAGATCCTGCATTGGAAGCTTAGCCAGGCTAAGACGGCTGATGAGAAGAAGAAGATTCTGAATCGCTTGATGAAGCTCTACGATGACCGTATCACTTACTTCGGTGATGATGCTAAGGTCGGAGCTGCGCAGATCCTTGCTGACAAGATCGAAGACTATAAGACGATTGCAGGGAATGATGCTGACTTCAAGCTTGTCTATCAATGGGCTAAGCCTATGGTAGAGCGTTATAAGGCTGAATCTCCTATTCAGCTCCTCTACTACTATGCTTTCAGCTCACGCCTTATCGCTTCGAAGGATGAGTCGAAGATTGACCAGTACATCAATGAGTATACTCAGGCTGCTGAGTATGCTGATGCTATCCTGGCTGCAGCTGATACGGACGATGCTAAGAAGGTGATCGAGACCTACAAGAATCAGATGGATACTGAGTTCGCTCAGAGCGGTCTGGCCAGCTGTGATAAGCTTGAGAAGACCTATACGGTAGAGAAAATCGATCAGCATAAGACGGATAAGACCTTCCTGCAGAATGTACTCTCTCTCTTCCAGCGTGCAGGCTGTGATGGTAATGCCTCTGTGCGTGCAGGTCGTTATCTCTTTGATATCGAACCTTCGGTGACTGCTGCAATGGGAATTGCCGGTGAGGCTATTCGCGACAAGCGCTATTCAGAAGCTACGGAGTTCCTGAACAAGGCTATTGATCTGGCTAAGACCTCTTCGGATCGCCTTAAGTGCTACGAAGCTCTCTTCCAGATTGCTCAGGTACAGCGCAATAGCGGTGCAGCGATCTCTTACGGGAATAAGATCTTGGCTGAGAACCCACGCAATGGTCGCGTGTTGCTGTATCTGGCAGAGCTCTCCGCTGGTAATGCTTCTCGCTACTACACGGATGATAAGATCAAGCAGCGCTGCTACTACTACCTCGTCATCAATAAGCTCCGTCACGCTGCCAGCGTAGATCCTTCGGTAGCTGCTCAAGCTAATCGCGCCATAGCTAACTATTCACGTTATCTGCCTTCTGCGCAGGAAATCTTTATGCACCCCAGCATTAAGAAGGGTGCTGTAGTCAGCTTTGGTGGCGAAAGCGTCGTCATTCCTTAATCTGCATAGCTTGTACTATGTCTGATCTCCCTTCGCACTTAAGTGCAAGAGAGAGGGAAGAAGCCCTCCGCTTTCTGGATGAAAACACCAGAAGGCGGGGGACTTCTCGTTCGTACCCCTTTGCTCTTCTCTTCATCTTCTGCTCCCTCTTTCTCTCTCTGGGAGCCTGTAGCAAGAAGAAAGTTGAGGTGAAGAACTTGGCCGTCAATCCCGACTCGCTCTACACCGCTCGTATGGTTGCTCTCAATACGCTCATATCGGACTCTGGGCTTATTCGCTATCGTATGACGGCTCCAGAGCTTCTCATCTATGAGCGAAGTGAGCGCAATGAATGGGTATTCCCGAGAGGCCTTGTCCTTCGCCCCTATGACCTGAAGAGTGGTAGCCAAGTCTTTATTAAGGCTGATTCAGCCATTCGCCGTCCGCTCAAAGAAGAGTGGGAGCTCATTGGGCACGTGCACGTCCAGGGACCGGCAGGTCAACGTCTCAAGACACAGCGTCTCTTCTGGCTTCGCTCGGAGCAGCGCCTCTATTCAGATGATACTACCTACTTTGTCACCAATGGAAAGGAATTGCGTGGCTCTCATTTCAATGCAAAGGATGACTTGAGCTGGTACGAGATTTATGACAATAAGGGATCCTCGACTACGATGAGAATAAGTCTTCTGCTCAGCCCGTATCTGCGACTTCTCCTACCGACAGCCTGAAGCAAGCGCCTCGTAAGTAGGAAGGGCGATGTATTGCTCCATTATCTACGATGATTTACCTCTATATACTTCTTAGCCTAATTGCTTCTGCATTCTTCTCTGGAATGGAGATTGCCTTCCTCTCCTCGGATAAACTTCGTCTTGAGCTGGATCGCAGTCGCGGTGGTGTATCTGCTCATATCTTGGGCATCTTCTACTCGCGTCCGGACCGCTTCATCACTACGATGCTCCTTGGGAATAATGTGGCACTGGTCATTTATGGGCTTTTGACGGCACAGCTGATGGAGCCCTGGTTAACGGAGCTTTTAGGAAAGAATGACGGGCTTATTCTCTTGGCTCAGTCTGTTCTGAGTACGCTACTTATTCTCTTCGTCGG
>CAKMOP010000099.1 GCA_927910985.1 uncultured Porphyromonas sp.
GCTTTCTCGCGACGACGCTTAGCGATTTCGTAAGCGATAGGCGTAGCGACAAAGAGCGTACAGTAGGTACCGAAGAGGATACCTAACAGAATAGCGAAGGTAAAGCTACGCATCGTAGCACCGCCGAAGGCGAAGACGATAATCATCACGAGGAAGGTCGTGAAGGACGTATTCAGCGTACGAGAGAGCGTAGAGTTCAGAGCGCCGTTGATGACTTCGTAGCGGTCAGCCTGTGGGTGGTTGCCCACTTCTTCGCGGATACGGTCGAAGACAATCACCACGTCATTGATGGCATAACCGATAATCGCCAAGAGGGCGGCGATGAAGTTCTGGTCTACTTCCATTGTGAAGGGAAGGACCTTCCACAGGAGGACGTAGATAGCGATGATCATCAGCGTCGTAACAGTCACCGAAGCAAAGGCACCAATGGAGAAGGCAACATTGCGGAAGCGGATGAGGATGTAGATCGCCATAAAGAGGAGAGAGAGCCCCACTGCAATAAGCGCCTGCGTCTTGATGTCATTAGACATACTTGCGCTGACCTTCTGCGAGCTGACGATGTAGCCATCGAACTCAGCTTGGTGGGCTGCGTCTTGTAGAAGCTATTCAGTCCCTGGTAGAGCTTATCCTTGATCTGCTCTTCGACAGCATCACCCGAGTCGTCGATGAGGTAGTTCGTAGAGACGCGGATCTGGTCACCCTCAGTACCAATAGCCGTCAGGACGAGCTTCTGGTCGAGCTGAGGAGCGAGCTTCTCACGGATCTGCTGATTGTCTACCTTCTGGTCGAACTTGATGATGTAATTACGACCACCCGAGAACTCAATCCCGTTATTCAGCCCAATGGTGAAGATACCGATGAGGCCAGCGATGATGAGTGCAACAGGGAGGATATATCCCTTCTTGCGCGCACCGAGAAAGTTATAGGTGGGGTTCACCAGCAGGTTCTTCGTCATCGCCGTCGTGTAGGTCACGTTATCGAGCTTGTGATGCTTGTCCAGAGCTTCGAAGACCATACGGGTGAGGAAGACCGCCGTGATGAAGGAAGAGATAAGACCGATGATCAGGTCGTAGCGAAGCCACGGATAGGACCTGCACCGAAGTAGAAGAGGACGACACCAGTGATGATGGTCGTGAGGTTGGAGTCGAAAATCGCGCTGAAGGCGTTGCCATAACCATCGGCAATAGCACGGGTCATTCCCTTGCCGTGGCGCAGCTCTTCCTTGATACGCTCATTGATAAGCACGTTCGCGTCAACGGCCATACCGAGTGTCAGCACAAGACCGGCAATACCCGAGAGTGTGAGGACGGCATTGAACGAGGCCAAGATACCGAGCGTGAAGAAGCTATTGACGATGAGTGCGAGGTTAGCGATCATCCCTGGGATGAAGCCGTAAGCCAAGCACATATAGACCATCAGGAGGATGAGTGCAATAGCGAAGGAGATGATACCAGCTTGGATCGAAGCCTTACCGAGGGTAGGACCGACTACGTTCTCCTGCTCGATGACGACGCTCGTCTCCATCTTACCAGAGTTCAGCACGTTCGCCAAGTCGTTAGCTTCTTCGATGGTGAAGTTACCCGAGATCGAAGACTGTCCACCAGTGATCTCGTTATTGACATTAGGTGCGGAGTAGACGACACCATCAAGGACAATAGCGATGGAGCGGCCGATGCTTTCCTTCGTCAGGCGAGCCCAGATCTGAGCACCCTCCTGATTCATCGACATCGAGACCTGAGGCTCAGCACTACCGATACGGTTGTGGTCGACATCCGCCTTAGAAGAGGTGACGACATCACCCGAGAGGTCGGGCTTCATTGAGCGGTTCGTGCGGATAGCGTAGAGCTCATAGATATTGGTGAGCTTATGCGTCTGAGGATCCTGGATAGGCTTTGCACCCCAGAGGAGCGAAAGGTCTTCAGGAAGGAGGTGGTATTCGGTAGCCAGTGCCAGCAGCGAATCGATCTTGTTGCGGTCACGATCCTGAGCAAGACCAACCGTAGCCCCACCACGACCACCGAGCTGGAGGTACTTGGAGAGCGTGTCGATCGAAGCGAGCTGCGAAGTAGCAGGTGCAGGAGCTACGAGGGCAGCACTATCGTGTGCCGTGCTATCCTTAGCAGCAACAGAGTCGGTAGCTACGGGGACAGGACGAGCTGCGGGAGCAGAGAGCGCCAGCAGACGATCACTCAGCCCCATCAGGTCGCCAGAGACTTCGTCGAAGGTATAGGTACGCCAGAACTGGAGGTTGGCACTACGCTGCAAAGCTCACGTACACGCTCGGGATCCTTGACCCCAGGAAGTTCGACGAGGATACGACCCTGACCTTCGAGACGCTGCAGGTTAGGAGCGACGACACCGAAGCGGTCGATACGTGTACTCAGGACGTTGAATGAGGCTTCGACAGCGCTGTTGTACTTTTCCTTCAGGAGCTCGATGACCTTATCCTCAGAGGTCGAGGGGTTGATTTGGTCACGCAGGTCTCCAGAGCCGAAGACAACGGCGAGGTTTACACCTGGGGAGAGCTTCTTGTACTCGGCGACAAACTGGTCGATGTAGTTCCCCTGCGAGGTGCTCTTGGAGGCAGCTTGGATGGCCTTCTGGAAGTTAGGGTCATCAGTGTTGCCTGCCAGCCCCTTGACGAGGTCTCCAGCATTGAGCTTGAGGATTACATTCATCCCGCCCTTGAGGTCAAGCCCCAAGCCAATCTGTTGCTTACGAGCCTCCTTGAGGGTGTATCCGAGGAACACCTTCTCGTTGGCCATGGAGTCGAGATAAGCCTTCCCAGCTGCTTCACCCATCTGCTCCGCCTTACTATCGTAGTGATTCGTAATGAGGGAGAAGGATAGGTAAAACGCACAGATCAAAGCCAAGCTCACTGTGACGAAGGTCACAAATCCTTTGTTTTGCATCGTGTTGTATTACTTAATTGATTGTATCTTATTTCCTTTGTTACAGGGTACAATATGCCCACAAAAATAGCCGATTTTTCCGTAATATCAGCTTCATAGCCCCTCTGCGTTGCATTTCCCAAGCAGAAGGAAGACCCATCCCTCACACATATATTATGTGCTCCCCCCTGCGATGAAGATGAGCATCCTCCTCACAAACGAGGGAGCGGACAACAAAAATCGAACACTATCCTACTGATTACAAGCAGGAAACGAACCGAAATCCACTCACCTCACCAGGCCTTACGAGCTACTATCTACTGATGATAGCGAAAGACGTCAGGTTGCTCTCTGCGGCAAATACACGTCACCCGCGCTTTTACACCACGTAAGGAATGAGCTCTTTCCATAGGTGGAACAATAATTTTCCTCGTGCTGGAAAGCAATCATTCCAACTCGAGGAAAAGGCATAGTATCGTAAGTGGCATCCTCTACTCAAAGGAGAGCGAATGGAAAAACTCATCTGGTGAGTGGCACCAGCTCTTTCAGGCAGCTCTTACCACTCACAAGGGTAGTCAACTCCCTTATGCCTCTTGGGCGGACTGACCAAGCTGACGCAGAATAGGCAAGCACTTGAGCGGAGGGAAGGAATGAAAATGCAGTCGATAATAATCCAAGAGGTAGTCCAAAATAACCCCACGCTGCGTCCGACTATAGGCAAAGTGCGCCATCGTCGCATAAGTCATCCTCAAGAAAACAGGCAGGTGGAGCGTCTCCTCAGGAGTAAGGCAATAGGCAGTACGATGCGGCAGATAACATTGCTCTTGGAGGCTGAAATAGAGCCCCCTACCCCAGCTTGACTCCTCGGGAGGCTCAGGAGCAATACCGAAATAAGGCAGAAGCTGCAGTAAGAAGCAGAGGTGGAAGTTTGCCGTCCCCCGCTCAAGTCCTTCCCACAAGAGCAGGGAGGAAGCGATATAGTCGTAGAGCTCACTATCCGCCGTCTGCGTGGCAGCAAGGACGCGATAGAGAAACTCACTCAAGAAGATGGCCTGCGCCCCCTTCGCTGCATCCATATGTACCGAATGCCGTGGATGCAAACTATGCACCTCCTGGACACGCGCCAAATCGCGCTGTGCCCGTAGAGAGAGCGTCAGTTCGACTTCAGCTAAAGGACGCAGATGCTCACGAATGGCGTTCTTCCTGCTCGAAGATTCGGGGACAAGTGTCCCGATATAGCCGACTTCACGGCTATAAAGATGCACGATACTATAGCGGTCATTGTAGCGCGTGCGATGTAGCACAAGAGCTGCAGTCGTCGTGTATTCCATCAGCAACCAGCCTGAAGGGTGTACCAAGAAACGAAGAAGACGAGCCCATAGACACCGTCCGCGCAGAGCGGATGCGTGCTATAGGCTCGTCTCCGTGTCAAGTATTCAGAGTCTCAGAGAGGCGACTTAGTCGACCTGAATAACGAGAATCTTTGAGTTACTCCAGAAGGCCTGAGCATTCTTGATGTAAAGGACGAGCTGCTTATCCGATCCAGGGACCAGCTCGTAGGACGAAGCAGGATGCACCGTCAGAAGGCGAGCCTTACGGCTAAAGAGCGGAATCTGCGAGAGCTCACGAAGGTCGGTCTTCGTGAAGTAGCCCATATTCGCATTCTCCGTGACGACACGCCCACTCTTGATGAGGTTCATCTCCTTGAGGTCTGAGCTGGTACCGATGCAGTAGCGTACGGTGTTCATCTCCTTATCCTGTGCGGCTAAGGCTTCCGGCCTGCTCGTGCCGTAGCGACATTCAGG
>CAKMOP010000100.1 GCA_927910985.1 uncultured Porphyromonas sp.
CTACCACAGATACAGATACGCGTGGTCTGTAGCAAAGGCACCTACATACGCGCCTTAGCACGCGACATCGGCACCGCCCTCGGCTCCGGAGGTCACCTCACCGACCTGCGCCGTACGCGCGTCGGCGACTTCCATATAGACGACTGCTACCGCGTCGAGGATATCCAAGCCTTCCTCCGTGAGTACGTCGCCCTCCCCACAGAAGAAACAGAACCCACCAACCCATAGTCCTACGACATAGACAATGAAGGATACTAAGCTAAGTCACTTCGAAATCGACATCCCCGAAACGCTCATCGCCAAGAAGCCCGCCACCTTCCGTGACGAGTCGCGCCTGATGGTGCTGCACCGCTCCACGGGTGAGATCGAGCACCGCCACTTCAAGGATATCTTGGACTACTTCGCCAAGGATGACGTCTTCGTCTTCAACGACACGAAGGTCTTCCCCGCACGTATGTATGGCAACAAGGAGAAGACTGGCGCACAGATCGAAGTCTTCCTCCTGCGCGAACTCAATGCCGCCTTCAAGCTCTGGGACGTCGTCGTCGACCCAGCACGTAAGATCCGTATCGGCAATAAGCTCTACTTCGGCAAGAACGATGAGCTCGTGGCCGAAGTCATTGACAACACCACCTCACGTGGCCGTACCCTGCGCTTCCTCTTCGATGGCTCGCAGGAAGAGTTCCGCGAACTCCTCCACGCTATGGGCGAAACGCCCCTGCCCAAGTATATGAACCGCAGCCCCAACAGCGACGACGCACAGCGCTATCAGTCCCTCTTCGCCAAGCACGAAGGGGCTGTCGTAGGGCCTGCCGCCAGCTTCCACTTCAGCCGTGAGCTCCTGCTGCGTATGGAGATCAGGGATATCCGCAAGGCCTTCATCACCGTGCACAATGGTCAGGGGAACTACCGCGATATCGATGTCGAAGACCTCACCAAGTACAAGATGGAGAGCGAGCAGATGATCATCCCCGAAGAAGCCTGCACCATCGTCAACGCTGCCAGCGAAGCCGGGCGCAACATCTGCGCCGTAGGTACCTCGGTGCTTCGCGCTATGGAGACAGCTTCGGGTACACAGCGTCACCTCAAGGCCTTCGATGGCTGGACGAGCAAGTTCATCTTCCCCCCCTACGACTTCAACGTCCCCAATGCCCTGGTGACCAACTTCCATATGTCGAAGTCCATCCTGCTGATGATGGCAGCGGCCTTCGGGGGATATGAGGAGACGATGCGCGCTTACTCCATCGCCATCAAGGAGAAGTACCGCTTCGGTGCCTACGGCGATGCGATGCTCATCATCGACTAATCCATAGCAGTGCCTGATGCCTCAGCTGTATCTCTCCCTCGGCAGCAACGAGGGGAATCGCGAAGCACTCCTACACCAAGCTATAGATGCCATCGACTGCCTCATCGGGCAGGTCGGTGGCATCGCTACATTCATCGAGACGGAGCCCTGGGGCTTCGATAGTCCCCATCCCTTCCTCAATACGGCGCTCTCGGTCACCACGTCACTCCCACCACTGGAGGTACTTGAGCACACCCAAGCCATCGAACGTCAGCTCGGTCGCCAGCATAAGAGCGTGGACGGATGCTACCACGACCGCCCCATAGATATTGACCTGCTCTTCTATGACCAGCTCATCCTGACGAGCGAGCGTCTAACCCTCCCCCATCCGCTACTCACCGAGCGACTCTTCGTCTTAGAGCCGCTTCGAGAAATAGCACCAGAATTTATTCATCCCCTCTCAGGTCGCACCATCGCAGAGCTATATACCGCGCTCCGTAGTCGCCTGAGCTAACTACTTTATCCAAGCTTAACTTATGATCCTAATCTTCGGCGGTACTACCGAGGGACGCATCGTCAGCTCCATCCTCGATGAGTCGGGCAAAGAATACTTCTACTCTACTAAGGGCGCCTTCCAAGAGATAGACTTGGTGCACGGCGAGCGCGTCTCAGGGGCTATGACCCATAGCGTGATGCGCGACTTCATCCGCGAGAAGGAGATTCGCCTCGTCATTGATGCCGCCCATCCCTTCGCAGCCGTCCTTCACAAGACTATCGGCGAGGTGACTGCCGAGCTCTCCATCCCCGTCATCCGCTACGAGCGCAAGTACAGCGAACGCACAGGGCAGGTCATCGAGTGCGCGAGCTACGAAGAGATGATCCAGAAGCTCGAAGCCCAGCCTTGTCGCCGTCTACTTGCCCTCACGGGGGTGAATACCATCGCTGTGCTCAAGCCCTTCTGGAGCAAGCACGAGAGCTTCTTCCGCATCCTCGATCGTGAAGATTCGAAGGAGAAGGCTGAGGAGGCAGGCTTCCCCTTCAGCCATATTCTTTACTTCCGCCCTGGCGAAGATCAAGCCATCTTCGACCAAGTGCGCCCCGATGCCGTCATAACGAAGGAGAGTGGAGAGAGTGGTTTCTTCGAGGAGAAGATAGCCCCAGCACTCGAAGCTGGTATCCCGGTCTATATGATCACTCGCCCGGCACTCCCTCCCCACTACGAATATGTCTACGGTCCCGTAGGCTTACGTAAAGCTGTCGAGCGACTTTGCCCCGATTTCTTTCCGCTGAAGACGGGCTTCACCACAGGGAGCACCGCCACCGCGGCCACCGCTGCTGCACTCCACGCCCTACTCCACGAGGGTGAAGTGCTGACCGAGGCAACGATCATCCTTCCCTCAGGAGAAGAGGTGCGCCTCCCTGTGGAGCAAGTCGTCAAGACCGAGCGAGGATACCAAGCCACGGCACGCAAGTATTCGGGCGATGACCCCGACGTCACGCATCTGGCAGAGATTTGCTCCGAAGTCTCCTTCACCACGGAGCACGAAGGCATCCGCTTCCTCCAAGGTGAGGGCGTGGGCATCGTCACCCTCCCCGGGCTTGGGCTGGAGATAGGAGGCCCCGCCATCAACAAGACACCGCGTGCGATGATGGAGACGATCGTGCGCCGTCACTACCCCACAGGCGGTGTAGACATCACCATCAGCATCCCCACAGGAAGAGAGCTGGCCAGCAAGACCTTCAACCCTCGTCTCGGCATCATCGACGGTATCTCCGTCGTCGGCACTTCGGGCGTCGTCAAGCCCTTCTCCCTCGAGGCCTTCGTCGCCTCCATCGTCCGCCAAGCCGATGTAGCGGTGGCTCTGGGAGCAGACACCATCGTCATCAATTCGGGAGCCAAGAGCGAGAAGTACCTCAAGAACGCCTTCCCCGAACTCCCCTTCCAGTCCTTTGTCCAGTACGGCAACTTCATCGGCGAAACGCTGGATAAGCTCGCCCAGCTTGCCATCCCAAAGATCTACATGGGGATTATGCTCGGCAAGGCGGTGAAGCTCGCTGAGGGAAACCTCGACACACATAGCCGCAAGGTCGTGATGAACAAGGACTTCATGCACCGCATCGCTCGTGAGTCGGGCTGCAGCGAAGCCACCCACACCCTCATCGACAGCCTTACCTTAGCGCGTGAGCTGTGGACGGGACTCACTCCCGACGACCTCGAGCGCTTTATGCTCCGTATCCTCGACGCCTGCTACGAGGCAGCGGCAAAGCTCGTCCCCGAGAGCGAACTCTCCATCCTGCTCATCGATGACGACGGCAATATCCGCTATACTTACCCGCACAACTTCTTAGCCAAACGATAAGCGACGCCCCTCATGGAACTACTTCTCAAGCGTGCCTACGAGCCAGCCGAAGCGACCGATGGCTATCGCGTACTTGTCGACCGACTTTGGCCAAGGGGACTCAGTAAGGAGCGTGCCCAAATAGATGAATGGGCGAAGGAGTTAGCTCCCTCGACCGAACTTCGTCAGTGGTTCGGACACGCACCGAGTCGCTGGGAAGAGTTTACTCGTGACTACCGTGCTGAATTAGAGGGTTCGACAGCAGGAAGAGAGTTCGTCACTCGCCTCCAGGATGAGGAGCGCATTACTCTCGTCTACGCAGCTCACGATGAGGCGCACTGCCATCCCCTCATCTTACGCGACTACCTTGAGCACCTGATCTCCCCTCCGTAATTTCACTTATGCTTTACCCCATTCTCATCTTTACCCTTCCGCTGTTAGCAGGCTTTCTGCTGGATCGTTCGCTGGGAGACCCGATGCTCTTCGGGCATCCCATCGTCCTCTTCGGACGGCTCATACACTTCGGAGAGAAGCGACTGAACAAGGGGAAAGCACGGAGTCTGAAAGGCTTCCTCTACAACGGGAGCTTAGTCCTCTTCACCTTCCTCCTCCCTCTCCTCACCTTCGCCATGCTCATCATAGGCGCTGGTAGCTGCTACATCGGCGGAGCGCACGCCGTAGGTGACGGGCTACTCCTCACCTACAGCCTCCTCTCAGCCATCATCATCTTCTATATGCTCTCGGGCAAGACCTTGGTCAAGGAGGTGAAGGATGTCTTCGCTGAGCTCAACGTCTCCTTAGAGGCTGGGCGCAAGCAAGTAGGTCGGATCGTCGGACGTGATACGGAGACACTCTCTGCCCACGAGGTGCGTACCGCAGCACTGGAGACGCTGGCCGAGAACCTCAGCGACGGGGTCGTGGCTCCGATGCTTTCGTGGGCAGTCTTCGACCTCTCGGGGATACTGACCTATAAGATGATCAACACGCAGGACTCGATGGTCGGCTACCTCAATGAGCGGTATCGCGCTTATGGGTACTTCTCGGCCAAGCTCGACGACTTGGTCAATCTCCTCCCCTCTCGCATCACGGCGATACTGATGCTCCTCTCAGCGGGAAGGCTTGACCTGCTCTTCAAGACCTTCCGCCACGGAAAGCGTCACCTCAGCCCCAACTCTGGTTATCCCGAGGCGGCTATGGCGCTCCTCCTCGGCTGTCGCTTTGGCGGGCCGCACGACTACTTCGGTGAGGTCGTCGACAAGCCTTATATCGGCGAGGTCGAGCGTGAGCTCAGTGATGCTGACCTTCTGAAGGCTATACGCATCGCTCAGCGTACCGAGGGGCTGGCACTGGGACTATCACTGCTGCTGCGCCTCCTTCTCATCGCCGCCCTTCTCGTCCTTCTTATTCATCCGTAATGACCTCCAAGCAACATCCCATCGCTGCTCACCTCAGCCTCCTCGGCGCTGCCGTATGCTGGGGACTGATGGCACCCTTAGGCAAAGATGCCTTACTACACGGCATCAGTGGCATCACACTCGTCTCCTGCCGTGTCTTAGGCGGAGCGATCCTCTTTTGGGTCGCCTCCCTCTTCGCACCACGGGAGCAAGTAGAGAAGCGGGATAAGCTCCTCTTCATCGGGGCTGCAGTCTTCGGACTCGTGTGCAATCAGTGCTGCTTCACCATCGGACTCAGCCTGACCAGCCCAGTGAATGCGGGTATCGTGACCACGACGATGCCCATCTTCGCCCTCATCCTCTCGGCACTGATTCTCAAAGAGCCCATCACACGCAAAAAGGCTCTTGGGGTCGCCCTCGGGTGCTGTGGGGCACTGCTCCTCATCTGGACAAGTGCACAAGGGGCTGGATCAGCACGCCAACTCGGAGACATCCGTGGAGACCTCCTCTGCGTGGGAGGACAAATATCCTACGCCCTCTACCTCACCATCTTTGGGAAATTAGCGAAGAAGTACTCGGTCTTCACGGTAAATAAGTGGATGTTCCTCTGGGCTACCTTACTCCTACTGCCCTTCACCGCCAGCGAAGCCCTACAGACAGATGTCGCTTCCCTCGAGACGCGTACTCTCTTGGAAGTCGGCTATGTGATCTTCTTCGGTACCTTCGTCAGCTATCTGCTGATGATCAATGGGCAGCGCACCCTCCGCCCCACGGTCGTGAGTATGTACAACTATATGCAGCCCCTGGTCGCAGTCGTGGTCAGCATCACCTTAGGGCTGGCGGTCTTCACCCCCACGCACGCTCTGGCCGTCGCCCTCATCTTCAGTGGGGTATGGCTGGTAGCTATAGCTCGCTCAGGGAGAAAAGGCTAAAGCCAAGCGAGGAGCAAGCCAAGCACACTCCCGCCACAGGTACAGAAGCACAAAAAGTCAGCCCCCACATCCTCTGGAGAGGATGTGGGGGCTGACCCTTTATTATAGGTATCGGAGGGCTTACTTGCGACGCTTAGCAGGAGCCTTCTTAGCCGTAGCCTTCTGGGCAGGCTGAGCGGACTGCGCTTCTACAGCAGGAGCAGCAGTCTTCGTGACAGTGAGGTCAAGACCCTGAAGGAGGTCGGAGATCTCTGGCAGCGTAGCACCATCTACATTTAGCGTACCAGCATCGAGCGCATCACGCTTGTCGGTCATCTTGAGCTGGTAGTAGATGCTACCGAGCATTCCCTTGATGTTGTCGGGGCGAGACTTGTAAGCGATCTCGAGAACAGGGATCGAAGCACGGAGGAGATCCTCTGCCGTCTTAGCCATGGCCTGCGTGACGTTCGTATTTTCGTAGATCTTAGCGGCAGCGTTGTAAAGACCAGCACCAAGGTAGATGAAGGCATTGGCATTCTTTGCATCCGCCTTAGCAGCCTTGTAGTACCACTGCAGAGCTTCCTTAAGGTCCTTTTCTTCTACGATCGAGCCCTTGACGAGGAGTGCCGTAGCATCCTGAGCATTCGCAGCGATGCGATCATCAAGGAGCTTATTTGCCTCAGCTTCCTTACCATTCTTCTGGTAGATGTTCACGAGATTCACGAGGAAGTAAGGCTCTTCAGGTGAGGCCTTGACAGCTTCGATGAGTACTGGAATAGCACCTACAGAGTCCTTCTTAGCGAAGTAAGCAGAGGAAACCCACTGGTGAATATCCTTAGGGTTGAGGGCGAAGGAACCAAAGCGGTTGTAGAGCGAGATGACGCGGTCGTATTCCTTCAGCGAGCTGGCAGCACCGATAGCATAG
>CAKMOP010000101.1 GCA_927910985.1 uncultured Porphyromonas sp.
TGATCTCGAGAGAGGAAGAGACCGAGGGTAGCGAGATCGGGAGAAGGGCTCCGAGGATACGTCCCCAGCGAGGTTCTTCGGGAAGGAAGGGCGAGAGACGCGTAGGAAGGAGCGGAAGGTCACAGAGCTTGCTCACTAAGAGACGCGAAGGCGTGTGGCGCAGGGCTTCGGTGATGTCATCCAGCTCTTTGCTCAGCGTAGCGAGCTTCCTTTGCTCTGCTCCGCGCGTCCAGATGCTCCATATACGCCCTGCGAAGAGTGGTCCTTGCAGGAGTGTATCCGTATGCTTGAGGGCTTGGGTTACGGCAAGAGCACCGGCCTTGTAGTCGGCTTCTTCGATGACGAGCTCCTGGTATTCTACCTTGCGTACCCCACGGAAGCCGAAGAGCTTGCGGAAGAAGATGACGTAGACCTCTACATTGAGTGCCGAGGAGTCTTGGTTGGCTTTGTAGGCTAAGAAGATGCCGACAGGGAAGAGGACGATATTACTTAGCCACATCCCGAGCCAGATGGGGATGGACTCATTGCGTAGCATATTCGTCCCGAAGGAGTCGATGATGAAGTAGACGACAAAGAAGAAGATGGAGATAATGATCGGCATCCCGATACCTCCACGCCGTACTATTGCCCCTAAGCTGGAGCCGATGAGGGCGAAGATAAGGCACGAGACAGGGAAGGTGAACTTACGGTGCCACTCCTGGTGGAGGGTGCGGAACTGGTAGAACTGCGCGTCATCTGTATCGATATAGAGCGAGGCTTCTTCCTTGACTCGATCGGCTTTGTCGCGAGCCATAGAGATAGCTTGCAGGCTGTCCTGTGGTGTGAAGGTAAGGCTTGCGTCCTCCGCTTTGCTGTGTCGGGTCTGCTGCTCGAGGTGTGCAAGACGCACTTGCTCTTGAGCTCTCGTTGCCGAGTCTTGGTAGGCGTAGGAGCTCGTGCCGTAGTGGCTCTCCATAAGGCTTGCTCCGACGACCTGCGCATAGCTCAGGCGTGTGCTGTCGAGAATCGGACGGATGGAGTCAATAGATCGCTGGAGCTGGTGGAGGTTTTTGCCTACATACATTGAGTTAAGCTCTCCCTCATCCTGCATCTTGATATTGGCATCGAAGGGGATGAAGGTCTCACTGTAATCAAAGTGAGGAAGCATATAGGGTACAGGCTCCGTAGAGGTATTGTAGCTCTGCGTCTGGATATTCTCGAAGCTCTGTCCTTGGTAGAGCTTGAGTACGAGGAACTTCTTGCTCTTGTCCATCACCAGACGCCCTGAGTCAGCGCGGATGATGCGTGGATTGAGGTACCCGCGACTCATATCATACACCATCATACGGTGCATCAGTCCCGTACCAGCATCACGATCCTTGGCGTAGAGGCTGTATCCAGGGATACCGGTATAGAATACCCCCGGGGTGATTTCCATCTCGGGGGCAGCGTATTTGGCCGTGATGACCAGCGTCCACATACGGACTTGGGCGCGTATCATCAGGTCGTTTTGGAAGTAGAAGAGTCCGCAGGCCATCGCCAAGACCAGGAGCATGATGGGGCGGATGATGCGGTAGAGGCGTATCCCTGAGGCCTTAAGAGCCAAGAGCTCCAGACGCTCCCCGAGGTTGCCTAAGGTCATCAACGATGCCAGCAAGATACCCAGAGGGAGCGACATCGGGATGAAGGAGAGTGCTGCGTAGAAGATGATCTTTAGGAGCATAAAGCCACTTAAGCCCTTACCCACCAGCTCATCAATGTAGCGCCACAGGAACTGCATCACCACGATGAACCAGCACACAGCAAAGCTCATCACGAAGAGCGGGATGAATGTCCGAAGGATATACTTATCTACGATTTTGAACACGTCTACTATCGCCAATTTATTAGTCACAAAGATACACTTTTTAGGGCGATAGCTTTGTGTCCGTAGCTCGGGAAAGGTTGATGCTTTTGCGATAAATGAGACTTCCCCCTACCACCCAAGCGGGTGGCAGGGGGAAGTCTTATCCTGTAGTTCGGTTAGATGGATGGGAAGTGTCCCATCGTCACACCATTAATAACCAGTGTTCTGCTGACTTCTCAGCGTAGGATTAGCATTGAGCTCGCTTTCGGGGATGGGCAAATCACACGGTAGTACGTGTGGTCGAAGGATCGACTCTCTGGGAGGAGCGCTCCGTGCCATCCAGCTTTACCCTTGTAGAAACGCTCACATCTCAAGTCATTACGCATCAGGTCATAGAAGCGGTGACCTTCGCCGACGAGCTCCTTGGCGCGTTCCTTGAGGATGCGTTCCAGCGTGAGATCGCTCTCGGCGACACTCTTCGTCGGGTTAGCGCGCTTGACGATGACGTTGAGGTACTTGAGTGCTGTCTGCTTATCGCCGAGCTTGAAGGCTGCTTCAGCGGCATTGAGGTAGACTTCAGCTAAGCGAATGACAGGAATATCGTTGGTACGCATATCCTTGAGGGCTGCCTTACCTGGATATTTGCCGATGAACATCTTCATATCAGGATTGGCGTCGGGGAGGTTTTTGACGACCTCTTCAGCTCTACTGCCTTTGCTTTCCCAGAGGACATTCCAGCGAATATCATCAGGGTCTTCCATCATCTCATCGTAGAACTTCTTCGTGATGAAAGCGTTGAAGTAACCATCGACGTTGAGCACGTAGGCCAGTCCTTCACGGTCAGCCCAGTCCTTGGAGTCAAAATTCACTATGGAGAAGATCATCTCCTTGGAGCTTGACTCACTCCAAATCTGTTCATAAGCATCTGGGTCGGTAGCCAGCTCATAGAGTCCTGCATCGATGACCTCCTTACTCAGCTTCAGAGCCTGAGTATTGCCTTCGGTGTCTCCTCTATAGAGGTATACGCGCGCAAGGAGAGCCTTTGCAGCTGACTGACTCATATAGCCATAGCTCGTAGCATCGAGGGAATTGCTGGCGATGGCATCGGTCAGGTCTTTGATGATGAAGTCATAGCATTCTTTGAGGGTGCTGCGCCCAGGCTTAGCTTCATTGTCTGATATGCCTGTGACAATAGGTATCCCTGGTAAGCTCCCATTGTTGGAGAAGGGGTAAGGCACGGCATAGACACGACAGAGGTCAAAGTTGCAGAGAGCGCGTACTGCTCGTGCATGGGCTCTGGCTTGTGCAATTTCCTTCTGCTGCTCAGCTGTTGCATTCTTCTGGAGATTGTCGCACATCTGAAGGAGTCGGTTCGCACGGCGGATGATACTATAGACTTCGTACCAAGGTCCAGTGACGTCGCTACGGGTATAGTCCATCTTATAGTAGTCGTTCCCGCGCGAACCTACCGTAGGACACTGCATGTCATCTCCTCGTACATCTCCCATGATGAGGAAGGACTGGGCATAGTATTCGCTATTGGAGACTCCACCTTGTAGTCCGTCATAGAGTCCGCCTATAGATGGCTGTAGCAGGCTGGGCTCTTTGAGGACTCTCTTTGTACTGACAGAGTTAGAGGGCTCGACATCGAAGTATCCCTTGCACGATGAAGAGCTGGCCACGAGGCCGAGGGTGGCCATAAGGCCTATGATAATCCTTTTCATAAGGCTAAATCATTTGTGTGGTTAGCGATACACTATATACCTACCTGCAGACCGAAGGTGATGGTACGCAGGGGAGGGGTGCCATAGGCAACGAACCCGCGTTGTTCTGGGTCGACGACGAGCAGCTTATCCTTCCACGTGAGGAGGTTGTTGCCCGAAGCGTAGATACGGAGAGTGTTGATACCGGCCTTCTTCGTCCAGCTCTTGGGAGCGGTGAAGCCGATCGTGAAGTTCTTCAGACGCAGATGGTCTGTGGGACGCAGGAAGCGGGTAGAATAGGTATAGGTATTCGTTGGCTCGAAGGAGGGAAGCTCTGCCTTATCTCCGACTTTCTTCCAGATCTTGTTGATGTCGTAGTATGAGGGGATCGCCAAGTTGAGCACTTCTTCGTTACCGTCCTGTAGAGAGCGATAGCGTTATCGTAGAGGTACCCACCAAGGGAGTAGCTGAGGGTGAAGTTGATGTCTACAGGCCCCCAGTTGATGTTGTTGATGAGACCACCTGTGAGGACTGGGTCGAAGGGCTTGTCGTCGATGCGACGGCGTTCGGCCTGTGAGCCATCGGTAACTAAACTGCGGTCATACTTCCCATCCTTTAATGTATTGGAATAGTATTGTGCCTTACCCGTCTTAGGATCTACCCCAGCGTATTCGGCGAGGTAGTAAGCATTGTAGGGGTGTCCCACTTCGTGTACCCAAGTACCTTCGACAAGAGTATTCTGTACGCCGTCAAAGCGAAGCAGGGTGTTCTTGTTATGCCCGAGGGATAGGGTGGTGCTCCAAGAGAAGTTGTTGAGCGAAAGATTGGTGGAGCGCAGCTCGAGCTCAAAGCCCGTATTGCGCATACTCCCTACGTTCTGCAGTTCACTTCCGAAACCAGTCGTTCCCGAGATGTTCTTATCTAAGAGTAGGTCGGTCGTCAGACGGTTATAGTAGTCGAAGGTGACTCCGAGGTGGTTGAAGAGACGGAAGTCCAGCCCGAGGTTGAAGGCTTTGTTCTTTTCCCAAGAGAGGTTGGGCGAACCAAGAGCACTCTCTGCTGTCCCCGTGCGACCGTTGTAGTTATAGCCGAAGCTATAGAGGGAGAGGTGGTCGTAGTAGTTGTAGGGAAGGGTACCATTCGCCCCATAAGAGAGACGCAGACGCGTATCGGAGAGGACGGGCTCAAGTCCCTTCATAAAGTTTTCCTTGCCGATGTTCCAAGATCCCGAGAGTGCCCAGAAGAGTCCCCAGCGGTGAGCTGGCGCGAGGCGAGAAGATCCGTCCCAGCGAGCTGAAGCACCGAGGATATAGCGGTCGTCATAGGAGTAGTCTCCCTTCAACAGGAAGGAGAGCATACGAGTCTTATCGACAGAGGTGCTACCACTGGAGTTCCCCGCATTGCTTATTTCGTACTTGAGGTAGGTGGGGAAGTCTGTACCCCAGAGGTAGATATTCATCTGGTCGAAGGACTCAGACTCGAAGCTTGCAACGCCTGAGAGCTGATGCTTGCCGAATTCGTGGTTCGCATAAAGCTGAGACTGTGTCGTCAGCGTTGCACGTTCGAGGTTGGAGCGCTGGAAAACCCCATTGGATGATTCTCCGTCACCTTGACGAGGGTCCCACCATACACCTTCTTGAGAGGTGCTATAGTCGTAGCTGATATTCTCGCGGAGCTGTAGCCAAGGGAAGAGTGTTAGGCTTGCTTCGATGGAAGGAGCAAGGCGTACGAGCTGTGTCTCGGAGAAGTTCTGTGTGGTGGCAAAGAGGGGGTTGTTGTTATTGTTCCCAGAGAAGGAGCGTCTATAAGAGCCGTCTTTCTCAAAGGGATAGTTGGAGGGCGTTAGCGTAGCGGAGACCCCATAAATGGGGTTGGCAAAGGCACTCCCTTCACTGCTGGTGTGTTGCTTGGTTTTAGCGAAGAGCATACGCGCCTTGAGCTGGAGACGTCGGTCGGTATGGCTGACATTGAAGCTCCCCGTCAGGCGGTTGAAGTCAGAGGCCAGAGAAATACCCTTTTGATCAGCGTAGGAGACGGAGGTATAGAACTTGGTCTTTTCTCCACCACCCGAGACGCTGAACTCATAGTTCTGCGAGGCACCGCGACGCAGAAGTACCTTACGCCAGTCGGTGTAGCCCGACCAAGGCTTAGCGATTGCTGCGCCGATGGTCTTCTCTACCTGCGCTTGTACTTCAGCTGGAGTGGCATAGAGGAGCTTGTTCGTTTCGGTGTCGCGTAGCTCACTGTAGTACTTCGTGTAG
>CAKMOP010000102.1 GCA_927910985.1 uncultured Porphyromonas sp.
TCTAAGGAGAAGTCCCGATAGACCCATTCTTCGGCATCAGGATAGTGGAAGCCCAGCCCTTCGACAGAGAGATGAATCGCCCCAGTGAGCTGGATGCTTCGCCCGATCTGCTCGGTCTTGAACTCCAAGAGGTGCGCCAAGCGGTCAAGCGAGCTACGCGAAGCGATGAGCCCCGGCAGAAGGCTGATGAGTGTCGTCAGGGGATTTTGGATGCGGACAACCAGCTGTAGGAAGGAGGTCATCAGCCCGAAGGAGATCGTCCCGCCGTACAGACCACGTGCACTCCACAGGAAGGCCACGAGGTAACCGCAGGAGAATGCCCCCTGCAGGATGAGGTTAGCAAAGACCGAGACAAACGTCTGTCGCTTTACCGCCCCAAGGTACTGACCCTGACGCAGTGAGAGGTGGTCGATGGAGGAGGCTTGGTGCTCGAAGGTGCGGATAACGGTCTGGTTCAGCAGCGACTCTTGGATGTGCGCCGTGATCTCACTCTCCGACTGCTTCATCTCATCGGTGTAGCGGCGCATACGCTTGTAGTAGACCTTACTGAAGACCGCCAAGAGCGGCATCCCAATGCCTAAGATAAGCGCCAGCGGAGGACTGAAGTAGTACAAGAGACACAGCGCGCCGACGAGCTGCGCCGTGGAGATAATAGCCGAAGGAAGCGCAGAGACGAAGAGTGCAACCAGGCTGTCGGTATCCTTGAGCATACGCACGACCATATCGCCGCTATGCATCTTCCCCAAGTGCGACCAGCGCGTATAGAGCAGGTGCGCAAAGACCTTGGACTGGACCGCATTGCTCATACGCGCTGCGGTGTAGTTAGAGAGACGGACGGAGATGACGCGGCAGAAGACCTGCAGCGCTAAGGTCAGAACAAGAGCTATCGAATAGGTGTGTATCGAGCCCCCACGCTGATGGGCAGCGATGTCAATGACGCACTTCGAGAGCCAGATGAAGATCAGATTGGTCGTGACGGTACCGAGACCGAGCAGCAGGATCAGGAGGATTCCCCACTTGTGACCGCGCAGTATGAAGCGTATGAGGTCGATCATCTTCTCCGGCGGATCAGGAGCAAGAGGTGCCCCAAGACGGTACCCCAGATGATACGCGAAGCGTGAATGGGGGTAATGGAGTAGAGACGACGCGAGCGACGCACCTTGAAGACGAGCTTGCGCCAATTAGTCACCCACTTGCTCTGTGACTTGATGGGACGCTGGGCAAAACCAAAGTTGCCACTATGCATCACGTCGCGAAGAATATCCTCCGTATGCGGGTCGTACTCAGGAAGTAGTGGGAAGGGGAAGATATCGGGGGAGACGCGCAGATAGCGGATAGCTGCCTGAGCGAAGAGCTGCATCGGGTAGAAGATATCGAGGTCTTCGGCGTAGCGAAGGACTTTCTCCCTATCGACCTGCCCCTGGAGCTTGGTCATCATCAGCAGCCAATCGCTATACTGACGGAAGCCTACCCCCCAGTGTAGCCAGTGGAAGAAGAGATGAATGAAGACGTAGACGACATTCAGCTCGTGGGGAAGTGTGGCGATGGTATAGTCTCCGTGCTGCTGGGGCACCAAGCTCTGCGTGTCGATGGCCTCACGGACGAGGGCATCGAAGTAGCGGTTGTGTCGCTTATGATCGAAGAAGACCGCGCGCCCGTGGTTCTCGACGATGGTGCGGCCATAGGTAAAGGCCGTATGTCCGTAGCGCACTTCAGAGTCTTCGTGAAGCTTGTAGCCCGCCTGCAGCAGGAGGTCGTTGGCGCGCTCATATTCGGCCGCGGAGTGGAATAAGGTATCGAGGTCTCCCCCCGTACGCAGGTCAGGCGAGGGGTAGAAGGCACCTAAGCCTAACCCCTTGAGGAGGATGAAGGGTAAACCAGCCGCATCGTAGGTCTTCTGCAGCTCACCTAAGGACTTGGTTAGATAGGCATTTGCCCGACGCGTCAGCTCGATTTCGGAGAAGAGCATCAGGCACATATTGCGACTCGGCAAGGCTTCCTTGGGGAGCGTCAATATGCGATCACCGACAAAAGCTGACACAGCGTGTGCCTTGGCTAAACGGTGAATACGCCTCCACGAAGACTTGTCCAGCCCCACAAAATCATCGGGGTTGGGGAGCTCTTCGTGCAGGGCGCAGCTTAGGAGCTTGAGGAACAGCTCCTCATCACGCGTAAGCGGAGCGAGTGTACTCAATAGATGATATCAGCCTCTTTGAGCATTTGTGATAGGAGCTCGACGTCGGCGCGCGCCTGCTCTTGGCTCACTTCGTAGCGATCAGTGAGCAGCTCGACCCAATCTTCGAGGGTGAAGTCACGCTCACGCACGCTCTGGATGAGGTAGGCGGCACTATCGTTGAGACTCACGGCCTGCGTGTAGTCCAAGTTATCTCCCGAACCAGCTATCATAATGTACTCATCCGCGATCTTGCGGAGAGAGATATGGTCTTTGATTCTCATATAATAGGTGTGATACGTTTGTCGTAAGTAGTCGTCTATCGTCAGGTCTTCCGTCAGTCCCAGTCCTCATCCCAGTCAAAGAGATCCAGGTCTTCGGGCATATCTTCGGCGAACTGGTCCAGGTCACGGCGGTCCTTCTTCGTAGGACGACCAAGACCTTTGGCGCGGTCGACGAAGCCAGAGATGCGCTGAAGCTCGAGAAGCTCGTACTGCGCTGCTGGCGTCACATTCTCCATAAACTCGGGGACACGCTTGGCCCCGACACGGCTGGCAAGTAAATCTACGACACGGAAGGAGTATTCGACAGGAGGCTTACGCACTGAGACGATGTCGCCACGCTGGACGGTACGTGAGGGCTTGACCGTGACGCCGCCGATGCTGACCCGCCCCTTCTTGCACGCGTCGGTAGCGAGCGAGCGGGTCTTGAATATGCGGACGGCCCAGAGCCACTTATCTACACGTACATCTCCCATACTTTGTCGTAAATATACTACAGCAAAGATATGTATTCTATCCGAAGGTACATAAGGAGCCAAATGAGGGCATAGGGATGCACCAGCAGCGCCCCCCTATGCCTCACCTCGGCAGGCCATAGCTACTTCATCTGCTCGTAGGCAGCTTCGTAGTGGCGATAGAAGAGCTTCCAGTCGGCACAGCGTGCCAGTTCGTACGCCTTCTTCCGCTGCTCCTTCTGCTCGTCAGGGCTAAGCGAGAGCTGCCGAGCGATGAGCGAAGAGATCATCTCTATAGTCTCGGGGATATTGGTATCGGTGCGCTCTACCACGTGTACGGGACGATGCGGAGCGGAGGCAAAGGGCTTGGTCATCTGCTCTTCCTCAGCCCACAGGCCGAAGCCTGCCAGCGTCGTGGTGATGGTCGGCACACCATAGCGGATACTCTCCAGGGGAGTATAGCCCCACGGCTCATAGTAGCTGGGGTAAATGGTCAGGTCCATCCCCTCCAAAAGGTCGTAGTAACTGAGGTCAAGGATACCATCCAGCCCGTTGAGATAGCAGGGAACGAAGATCACCTTCACGCGCGAGTCGGCACGATCCAGCCCACGATGGCGGATGTGACAGACGGCACGGTCGTGCTCGGTATTATAGAGCCAGTGGCTGAGCATCGGATATTGTAGGGGGTTGCTTTGCTCTTCCTGTGGATGCGTCAAGAGGTACTGCAGGTCGGCACGTGGACCGGCTTCCCACGCAGGCACAAGGAGGAAGGCCACGACATCACGCTCCCCCTGATAGCTTTCAGCGAAGCGGTGCAGCGATTCGATGAAGAGGTCAATCCCCTTATTGCGGTACTCGTAGCGGCCACCGAGGGAAATGAAGAAGGCCTGCTTCGGGTCAATCGTCTTCCCATAGAGGCGCGAAGCCACAGCCCCGAGGAGCTGGCGCGCCTTCTTGCGCTTGGAGAGCATCGGTGCTGTGAGCGGAGATGTCCCCACGTGGAAGCCGTTGGGCAAGACTATAGGTTCGCGTCCTAAGAGCTGCTTGGCCTCGCGTGCGGTGAGCTTGCTGACGGTGGCGAAGACGGAGGCTTCGTGGGCAGCGAGCTTCTCAACCTGATGCTTGGCTTCGACCCCTAATTCGCGAGCCATCTGGTCGCCGTCATAGGCATCCATATAGGTATAGAGATCCTTGTCATTGCCCGCGATGGAGCGGCCGACAGTCGTAGCGTGGGTGATGAAGAGCGTACGAATCTGCGGAGCGTGCTGTCGCAGATAGAGCAGCCCCATAGCCGTCTGCCACTCGTTGAAGATAGCGATGGTGCGCTCCTCACTACGCCAAGCAGCGATGCTCTCCATCAGACGCGCCGCAGCGATGGCAAAGAGGCTACTCTCGTCATAGTCTCCATAGCCCTTGTCGCTCTCCAAAGCATAAGCCTTCCACAGCTCGAAGTAGAGGGTATCCTTCTCCTGCCACAGAGGCTTGAAGTCCACGAGTAGGACGGGTGGCTCACCTGCTATTCCCCAGTGCCCCGTACGCACCCTTAGGCCAAGGCTCGGAAGTCCTTCCTCGAGCCAGCCGTGCAACTCGGGTATATCTCCAGGAATAAAGTCGAGGGGTAAAGCCGCACCTTCCTCAGCGAGGAGGGGGCCGATGAAGCATACCTGATGGGGGTGGTGCTGAGTCATCACGTCGGCGCGTGAGGAGAGGACGGTATAGATTCCTCCCATCTTATTGCAGACTTCCCAGCTTGTCTCGAGGATCATAGTCTTAGTATAGTGTAGGTAGTGAATAGATCTTGCGATGAGGGCAGCGCCTTATCTACGGCGTCCAACCTCTGTATCAAAGTTAGTCATTCGCCCCCAAACAACCGCAAGAGCGCACAAGAAGCCACCGAAGGTCGTTGCCGCTCATTAGCCTCGGGGTCACCGACTCCCTTGGGGAGCCTTACCACAAAGTTCCTCACCTTTCCTCCCGTGGAAAGGAAAGGGTCGCCACACGAGGAAAGGGAACTTTCCATCGGGTGGAAAGAGGATAAAGTACGGCTCCTTCGAGGAGAAATCCTCCGAAGAAAAGCCTCCTCCGTGGAGCGCTGACAGCATCGAGCCAAGGAGCAAACCTATCAAAAGCCTTATCTTTGTAGTTCCACAGCTGGTACCAGAGAGACTCCCTTCCAATGGGTGTTCACCCTCCGACAACCAACTGAAACCAACTCGATGAATCTGCATTACAGCCGACTACGCCTCATTATGCACCTCTGTCTCGTGCTCCTCGCCTGCTCCCAGGTGAGTGCCTCGACGCATGCAGACAGCGTCCACGTCCTCGAGGGTGTCGTGGTGCGTGAGCGGCTCATCCCTAAGGATATCATCCCTGCCCAAGCTCTGAGCGGTCGTGACCTGCAGCGACTCAGTGCGGTGAGTATCGCCGACGCCCTGCGCTACTTCGCAGGGGTGCAGATCAAGGACTACGGCGGCATCGGGGGACTCAAGACGGTGAATGTGCGCAGTATGGGTTCGCAGCACGTGGGGGTCTTCTACGATGGACTCCAGCTGGGCAATGCGCAGAACGGGCAGATAGACCTCGGACGCTTCTCACTGGACAATATGGAGTCCGTATCTATATATAATGGGCAGCGCAGCACCATCCTCCAGCCTGCCAAGAGCTTTTCTTCGGCGGCTGCGCTCTATATGACCACACGTCGCCCCTCCTTCTCTCCCCAGCAAACAACCAACCTCAAGGCGGCACTCAAGGTGGGCTCCTTCACCACTATCAATCCCACCCTCCTCTACGAGCAGCGTCTCTCCCCACAGCTCGACCTCTCGGTGAGTGGCGAATATCTCTACACCTCGGGACGCTACCCCTTCTCCTATCGGAAGAAAGACGGCTACGACACCACCGCCGTGCGTCACAATGGCGATGTGCATTCCCTGCGCTTTGAGTCGGGGCTCTTCGGTCGCTTGGACGAAGGCGACTGGCGTGCCAAGGCGTATCTCTATCGCTCCGAGCGTGGCTATCCTGGTGCCTTCGTGCGCGAAGAGCCAGGGAAGTTCAAGCACGAGGACCGTCAGTGGGACACCGATGTATTGGCACAAGGCTCGCTGCGCAAGACCTTCGGCAGATACACCCTCTTGGCTAATGCGAAGTATGCCTACGACTACCTGCACTACCTCTCCGACCCGCGGCTGGATGTGACGACAATGTACGTCAATAACCACTACCACCAGCACGAAGGCTACCTCTCCACCGCCCATCAGCTCGCCCTCGGCAGCGACTGGCGCTTGGCGTTCGCTTCGGATGCGCAGTACAATACCCTCACGGCTGACCTCCGTGACTTTGCCTATCCCACACGCCTCACCCTGCTGACCTCGGCAGCGGCGGACTACACGCACGGAGGCTTCAAGGCGCAGACCAGCCTCCTGCATACCTACGTCCACGACTGGACAAAGGCCAAGGATGGACAAGCCCCCGAGAAGAGCGTATGGACTCCCACCTTCATCGCCAGCTACAAGCCCTTGGCTGAGCACGACCTCAGCCTGCGTGGCTTCTACAAGCGCATCTTCCGCATGCCGACCTTCAACGACCTGTACTATACCTTCATCGGCAATAAGTACCTACACCCCGAGTACACGACGCAGTATGACCTCGGGGCGGTCTATGCCAAGGCGTTTAGTCGTGGGGTGCTGCGCCGCTTCGAGGTGCAAGCCGACGGCTATCTGAACTATGTCGACGACAAGATCATCGCCGTGCCGACCTCGAACCAGTTCCAGTGGACGATGATCAACCTCGGGCACGTCCGCATCCGTGGTATTGACCTCACCCTCGAGACGCAGTGGGCACTCAGCTCCCTCACCGCCTCGGCACGCCTGACTTATACCTATCAGAAGGCGCAGGACCTCACCTCCCCCTCGGATAGCTACTACGGAGGACAAATCCCCTATATCCCCTGGCACAGCGGTTCTGCCATCGTCACCCTCGGCTGGCGTGGCTGGGAGCTGAACTACAGCTTCATCTACACGGGCGAACGCTATGACTCCAGTGCCAACATCCGCGAGAACTACGTCCGTCCGTGGTACACCAGCGACCTGACGCTCTCGCGCCCCTTCACCCTCCATCGCCACCAGCTACGCCTCACTGCCGAGGTGAGCAACCTTCTGAACCAGCAGTACGAAGTCGTACGCTCCTACCCCATGCCGGGCACGAACTTCAAGCTGAAAGCCGAATACACCCTATGAACCGCTTCCGATATCTCCTACTGTGCCTCCTCTGGGCTATGGTCGCTCTCTCCTCTTGCCGTAAGGAGGAGGAGGTCGTCCCTTCGACCCGTGTGCGTGTCGGAGTACCAGGCCGTCCAGGGAAGATTAAGGGCTTCTTCCTCCTCAACGAGGCGAACATGGGCTCGAATAAGGCTACCCTCGACTACTACGACTATACGACGGCCTTCTATACACGCAACATCTACGCCGAGCGTAACCCCAATGTCGTCAAGGCAGCTGGGCGATGTCGGCAACGACCTCCAAATTCACGGTAGCCGGTCTCTATGCCGTCATCAACGTCTCAGGACTCATCCGGAA
>CAKMOP010000103.1 GCA_927910985.1 uncultured Porphyromonas sp.
TTGATCAATTCAAAGGGAATCAGCAGGAGATCATCGAGAGTATCCTGGCTGGTCAAGACACCTTTGTCCTGATGCCTACAGGTGGAGGGAAGAGCTTGTGCTATCAGCTGCCAGCTCTATTGATGCCAGGGACAGCTGTCATCATCTCTCCACTCATCGCCTTGATGAAGAATCAAGTTGATGCGGTACGAGGCTTCTGTGCCGAGGATACGGTTGCTCACTTCCTCAACTCCTCCCTCTCACGATCTCGACTGGAAGAGGTCAAGTCCGATGTGCGTCAAGGATGGACAAAGCTGCTCTACGTAGCACCCGAATCTCTGCATAAGAAGGAGAACATCAAGCTCCTGCAGGAGATACCGATTTCCTTCTACGCTGTTGACGAAGCGCACTGCATCTCGGAGTGGGGACATGACTTCCGTCCCGAGTATCGTCGCATACGATCCATCGTCACTGAGATAGCAGACCGCCCCATTATGGCGCTTACAGCTACCGCCACTCCCAAGGTGCAGCACGACATAATGAAGAACCTCGGGATGGAGTCTGCCACGATCTTCCAGAGCTCGTTTAATCGCCCCAACCTACTGTACCGTATCCAGCAGAAGACGGCTGAGACGGAGCGAGATATCGTACGCTTCATCTTAGCCAATCCCAAGAAAAGTGGGATAGTCTACTGTATGCGACGTACTCAGGTAATGAACCTCACAGAGGTGCTTCAGGCCAATGGGATCAAAGCGCTCCCCTATCACGCAGGGTTAGATGCTAAGGAGCGTGCAGAGAACCAAGATGCCTTCACGAAGAGCGTGCAGAAGTCATCGTCGCAACGATTGCCTTCGGTATGGGGATTGACAAGCCGGATGTCCGCTATGTCATTCACTACGATATGCCCAAGAGTCTTGAAGGGTACTACCAAGAGACGGGGCGTGCTGGACGTGATGGCGGAGAAGGGGTATGTATTGCCTACTATGACCCCGAAGACTTGGAGAAGCTCGAGCGCTTCACCAAGGGGAAATCCGTAGCGGATCAAGAAATAGCTCGTGTCCTCCTGCGTGAGACGGCAGACTATGCGGAGACGAATATCTGTCGTCGTTCCTTCCTTCTCAACTACTTCGGCGAACGCTATGAGGCTGAGAACTGCGGTAACTGTGATAACTGTTTACTACTTAAAACCAAAGTGGAAGCTAAAGATTTGCTTGTAAACCTGCTTGAGGTCGTCAGCAGCCTCAAGGAGAAGTTCGATGCTGACTACGTCATCGCTATCCTTCGAGGAGAGTCCAATTCGGATATTGAGTCCTTCCATCACGAAGAACTTGAGCTCTTTGGATCTGGTCAAGACCACGAAGAGTCGACTTGGACGACAGTCATACGTCAAGCCCTCATCGCTGGTTATCTGAAGAAGGATGTAGAGAACTATGGTCTCCTGAAGCTCACTCCTGCGGGAAAAAAGTTCATCAAGAAGCCTACCAGCTTCAAGATCGTCGATACCGATGAGGAGGGAGAAGATCTTCCATCAGCAGGAAATAGCGGTGGCTCGGGAGAGTCGACAGATCCTGTTCTCTTCGCCATAATGAAGGATCTTCGTAAGAAGATGGGGCAGCAGAACAATGTCCCCCCCCTATGTCATCTTCCAAGACACCTCGCTCGAAGCTATGGCTACGCTCTACCCCATCACGATGGATGAGCTACAGAATATCCCGGGTGTAGGAGCAGGGAAGGCTGCTCGCTATGGACAGAAGTTCCTCGATGTCATCCGTCGTCACGTAGAAGAGAATGACATCGAGCGTCCTGCTGACATACGTGTACGCACGCGCCCCGACAAGTCCAAGCTCAAGATCAATATCATTCAGCAGATTGACCGCAAGGTAGCCTTGGATGATATCGCCATAAGCCTGGGTCTTGACTTTGATATCCTCATCAGCGAGGTCGAAGCCATTGTTTACTCAGGGACACGACTTAATATCAATTACTTCATTGAAGAGGTCATTGACGAAGACCGCATCGAAGATATCTATGAATACTTCAAGGAGTCTACCACCGACGATATCAATGAAGCTCTCTCAGAGCTCGGAAGCGATTACTCAGAAGAAGAGGTGCGCTTGGTGCGTATCAAGTTCCTCTCAGAGCTCGCTAACTAAGCTCTCCTCTCTCCATAAATAGACCCTTTCCCTCGATGAAAAGAAAGACAACCATAGTGCTACTCAGCCTGCTTGCTCTGGGCTCTCTAAGTATAGCACAGACGAAGCCAGATGAGCCACAGAAGAAAACCACTGTGGATGAAGTCGTATGGATGGTCGGTGACGAACCGATTCTCCTCTCTGATATTGAGTATCAGAAGCTCTTCGCTCGCAGTCAAGGGCTCACACTCGAAGGGGATCTCGACTGTGTCATTCCCGAGCAAATTGCGGTCCAAAAGCTCTTCCTTAATCAAGCGAAGATCGACAGTGTCCAGGCGAATGAGGTTCAAGTCACGCGTATGGTAGATATGTGGGTACAGAACGTGATCTCCGAGCTTGGATCCAAGGAAAAGGTCGAAGAATACTTCAACAAGAAGCTCTCTCAGATTCGCGAGGAGCGTACGCTACAAGCTCGCAATGAGGCCATCGTTGAGATGATGAAGTCAAAGATTTCACAAGGTGTGCAAGTCACGCCCTCAGAGATCAGCACCTTCTACAAGCATCTTCCCAAGGATAGTCTGCCCTTCATACCTAAGGCCGTAGAGCTACAGATCATTGCTTTAGAGCCGCAAGTTCCCCTCTCTGAGCTCGACCGAGTCAAGGGCATCCTACGTGGATACGCTGATGATGTAAATTCGGGCAAGCGTGAGTTCTCTACAATTGCTCGCCTCTATTCTGAGGATAAGCGCACGGCTTCCCGTGGTGGGGAGTACGGCTTTGTCGGTCGTGCATATCTCGATCCAGCCTTTGCAACTGCCGTCTTCAACCTGATGGACAAGACGCGAGTCTCCCCCATCATCAAGACAGACGAAGGCTATCACATCGCACAGCTCATTGAGAAGCGAGGTGAATTGGTAAACTTCCGCCACATTCTCGTACGTCCTACCATCGAGGAGAGCGCAATCAAGTCCGCCACAGCTCGTATGGACTCGATTGCTCAGGTTATCCGTGACGGAAAGCTGACCTTTGATGTAGCGGCTCAGCTCTACTCTGATGATAAGAATACGGTCAACAATGGCGGGCTGATGACCAATACATCTCACGAAAGTGAATTCTCAGGATCCCCTAACTTCCGCTACGAAGACCTACCTCAAGACATCGCAAAGATCGCCTACGAGCTGAAGCCAGGTGAAGTCTCGAAGCCTTTTATTATGCATACGGAGAAAGGACTGGAGGAGGTAGCGATTATTCGTATCAAGGAAATCCATCCTGAGCATATCGCCAATATGAATAACGACTTCCGTCGCATCAAGGAGATGGCGCTGGAGAAGAAGCGCGCGCGCGTCATCGACGAGTGGATACGTGCTCGTCAGAAGCAGACACACATCGAGATCAACGAGCGCTATCGCAACTGTCGTTTCCAATATCCAGACTGGATCCACGAGGACAAGAAGTAAATGCCTCAAGAGAAGAACCAACGTCTCAGTCTATGTGTAGCTCTTGCCCTCATTCTGATGGGTGGGAGCTACCTGACTTCTCGTGCCTCCCTCCCCACGGGCTCACTGATGACTCAGTCTCCACGCCCCACAAAGGCGGGAACAAGAATCATCCTTGACCACGCAGACCTACTAAGCTACGATGCCTCATTGCAGCCTGGAGTACAGCGTCTCAAGGGGGGAGTCATACTACGCCACGGCAACGCCACGATGACCTGTGATAGCGCCTATCTCAATGAAGATGCCCAAGTCTTCGAGGCTTTTGGTGATGTCCATATGGTACAGGGAGATACCGTGCATATGTACGCTCGCTACCTCTATTATGATGGGGTCTCTAAGCTGGCGCGTCTTCGTCATAATGTGCACTTAGCCAATAAGACAACCGATCTATATACCGACAGCTTGGACTATGACCGCATCGCGGATATTGCCTACTACTTCGAAGGAGGCTCTATTACCGACGCTCAGAATACGCTGACCTCCGACTATGGCCAGTTCATTCCAGCGACTAATGATGCGGAGTTCCGCTATAACGTCAAGCTCGTCAATGACAAGACGACGATGACAACCGAGCATCTCTTCTACAATACGCACACACGTGTCAGTAGCTACGAAGGTCAGACCCTCATCAAGTCAGACTCAGGGCAGATTGTCTCCGAGCGTGGCATCTATGATGTAGGAAGAGATGTCGGGATACTCCTGAACCGCTCAGAGGTAAGCTCTGGAGCAAAACGACTCATTGGAGACTCGATTTACTACGACGGGGTAAGCAAGTTCGGTGAAGCCTTTGGTCGCATGCGGCTATCTGACAGTCTTCAGAAGGCTGTCTTATATGGAGACTACGGCTACTTCGATGACAAGCGTAACTATGCCTTCGCTACCTCACGTGCGCATGCCGAAGAGTATTCACAGAAGGACACGCTTTACGTATCAGCCGATACGCTGGAGTTGGTCAGTCGCCCCATACAAGATCGCCGTTACCTCGATAGCCTCCGCGCCAAGAGTGTAGCAGAGGGCAAGAGTAAGCCTGATTCGATGATGCGCTACCTAAGAGGCTACCGCCACGTGAGGGTCTTCCGTCGTGATGCTCAGGCAATAGCTGATTCACTCAATTACACGTCTATTGACTCGATACTTTCGCTCTACGGCAAGCCCATTATGTGGAGCGACAAGCGTCAGTTATCGGGAGACACCACCCACTTCTATTTCCGCAGCAAGAAGCTCGACTGCGTGGATGTCTTGGGCAAAGCGTTGGCCATAGAGCATATTGATAGCGTTGACTTCTATAATCAGATGAGCGGCGATAGTCTGCGCGCTTACCTGCAAGACAGCACGGTACGTGAGATCCTCGTCAGAGGCAATGTGGAGTCCATCTACTACATGCAGGAGGAGGACACTAAGGAGTACAATGGTCTCAATCGCATGAAGAGCTCCACGATGCACGTACTACTGGACTCGGGTAAAGTCAAGAAGTCTTTTTGGCGTGGTCCAGTCGAAGGGAAGGCCTATCCCTTAGAAATGGCATCGACACCTGAAGTCAATCGCTTGTCCCTCTTCCAGTGGGCGGCAGACCGCCGTCCTATGCGCAAAGAAGACATCACTACTGTGGGGGATTCCCTTCCTCCCAGCGAACAGAAGCCTCTTCCTCTATCCGATCTCAAGCGCTTCAGTGGGGCAAAGGCAGCCTTGGCAGCCTATGACCCTTTCGACCGCAAGGAGCGAGAGGATTCGCTGCGTACAGATTCCCTGCTGACTCACTATCGTGCACTCCGTCCCGAGGAGTATCGCCGAATGTATCAGAGTATCCTTCGTCCGATCAGCGACGCTGGGCCTGATGCCGCATCACAACAGTATTTAGACTACACATGGGTATACAGACCTTTTTCAAGCAAAGAAGACCAAGACAGTTTGAGCATAAACTCATCTACTGGGATCCCCGCAAGGAAGAATTAGAGAAGCGCGTTGAGCGTATTCGACAGGAAATGATTGCAGCGGGGGAGCTTGATCCGCAGGTACCCACTTCGGAGGTACCCACAGATGGAGGTCAGACAGCCCCCCCTTCGCCCTCTACCTACGATAGTAGTGAGCAGATTCGTGGAGCATTCATTCATTCAGCGCGCCACCTAAGTCGGCAGCATAAGCGAGGAATCACCTCCTCCGATCGTGACCAGCGTATCATCAAGCTGATGCTTGCCTTGATGGTTCTTGGGCTATTCTTCTGGTACTTCTTCCTGCGATGAGTGATATCATCCGTCTACTCCCTGAGTCCCTTGCCAACCAGATCGCGGCTGGTGAGGTCGTACCTGCTCCGGCCTATTTGGTCAAAGAATTGGTCGAGAACTCCATTGATGCAGGGGCTACTCAAATACAGATCGAAGTCATCGGCGCAGGGCGACAGTCCATTGCAGTCACGGATAATGGAAAGGGAATGTCCCCCACAGATGCACGTATGGCCTTCGAGCGTCACGCCACCTCCAAGCTCCAAACGATCGAAGACCTGCAGCGACTCTCTACTATGGGCTTCCGTGGGGAGGCTCTTGCCGCCATCGCAGCGGTGTGTCAGGTCGAGCTACGTACACGCACCGCAGAGCATGACGTGGGCACTGAGCTCATCATCGAAGGTACGAAGGTGCGCTCGCAGAGACCCGTGGCTTGCTCCCAAGGGACAAGTCTCAAAGCGATGAACATCTTCT
>CAKMOP010000104.1 GCA_927910985.1 uncultured Porphyromonas sp.
GTAGCCACGGTGAGGGGAGGAGTCCTTGAAGGCGTAGGGCACGCAGTTCAAGTGACGGGCGGAAGAGGGTACTTGCCACACTTCGTAGAGTCGCTTACCGAGGGATGCATCGTAATGCTGGAAGGTGTCGACTTCTGTCCCCCAGGAGGGATTCTCGAGCTCGGAGAGATAGCGCTGCATAATCTGCAGTTCGCCATCGCCGAAGCGGCTCACCGAGGCTCCCGTACGGAGAATTTCATCGAGCGTCTCCCAGGAGTCGTGTAGGCGCAGACGGGCGCGACGCTCGGCAGTCTCCCGATATTGCTGGCGGTATTTACGTCCTCTGAGGAACATCCACAGCTGGATATGTATGAAGTCTTTAATGCGTGTCCAAGTCATATATTCATAGCCGGCGGCTTATCGTCGTCTCTCGCAAAGATAGCGATATCTCGGGGTAGGGTGGGCGAAGCTACTTCGCTGCGGTCTACCCTCGTCCTAAGAGCTGAGAGGTTAGGATTGAGGTGCGGGAGGCTTGTGAGAGCCGCTTGCTGGGCCACTGTGTCAAGCGTGCTCTTCTTCGCTTAGACGGCCGCGTACCAGCTGAAGAGCACGAACTTTCCAAAAGTGGAACGCAAACTTTCCACAGGTGGAACGTTAGCTTTCCAAAGGAGGAACGACTGAGGAGATTACTGCATCGGGGGCATTCTCAGGAAGGGACAAGGGAAAAGCATCAGGGTAATATTCCCCTGCCTGGAGGATTGCTGGAGATTTTGCTGTGGAAGTCGCTTGGAAAACTCTAAAGGCTGGAGGGGAATACGTATCTTTGTCCTACCAGTAGTACACGTACAGATATCGAAGAATGACAGAGCACTACGTCGTCTCCGCACGCAAATATCGCCCCGATACCTTCCGTAGTATCGTCGGTCAGGAAGCTATGGCTTCCACCCTCCGCACCGCTGTCCTCTCGGGGAAGCTCTCTCACGCCTACCTCTTCTGTGGGCCACGTGGGGTGGGGAAGACGCTGCGGCACGTGTCTTGGCGCGTACCATCAATTGCGAGAACCTCTCTGCTGAGGGCGAAGCGTGTGGCGTGTGCGAGAGCTGTCGTGCCTTCGAAGAGCAGCGCTCCTTCAATATCTTCGAGCTGGATGCTGCATCCAACAATTCCGTCGAGGACATCCGTCAGCTCACCGAACAGGTGCAGATGCCTCCCGCCCTTGGTCGCTACAAGGTCTATATCATTGACGAGGTGCATATGCTCTCGGCAGCGGCCTTCAATGCCTTCCTCAAGACCCTCGAAGAGCCACCTTCCTACGCCATCTTCATCTTGGCGACGACTGAGAAGCACAAGATTCTCCCCACCATCCTCTCTCGCTGTCAGATTTACGACTTCAAGCGTATCACGGTGCAGGACATCACGCGCCATCTGCGCTATGTCGCCGAGAGCGAAGGCATCGATGCCGAGGAGACGGCCTTGGGACTCATCGCAGAGAAAGCCGATGGTGGGATGCGTGACGCCCTCTCTATGTTTGACCGCATAGCGAGCTTCGCAGGAGGACATATCTCCTACCAGCACGCCTTAGAGAGCCTGAATGTACTGGACTATACCTATTTCATTCGTGTCTTTGAGCTGCTTTTGCAGGGCGACCATCGTAGTCTCCTCTTACTCTTAGACGAACTGATGGGGAAGGGCTTCGAGGGGCAGACCATCCTTGCGGGACTGTCCTCCTTCGTGCGTGACCTCTTAGTAGCGCAGCATCCCGATACCCTCCCTCTCTTAGAGAAGCCTGAGGCCGTGGTGGCATCCTATGGCGCGATTGCCCAGCAGTGCTCAGCTGCCAGCCTCTTCGCTGCGCTCAAGACGCTCGTGCAGGCCGACCAGCAGTATCGTGCTGCGACCAACAAACGTCTCTTAGTGGAGCTGAGCTTCCTCAGTATGGTGCCCCTCTTCATGAAGGAGTCGGACTTGACCCCTGCCTCCTGCGCCTACGACTGCTCCTCCAGCTACCTCGACACCACCAGCGACTCCTCAGGCTTCTGCTGTCGGAGCAGCACCAGCGTCTGCTCGTGTTGCCTCTCCTGCGACGCAAGCGGCGCCTACACCAGTGGCGGAACCAGCGCCAGCAGTGGCTCCCCAGTCGGTAGCCCCGCAGCCCGCTGTTGCTACGTCCCAGCCGACACCGACTGTAGCCTCGCAGCCTACGCCTCCTCCCTCGGGACAGAAGCGACTCTTCGGGGCAAGAAGGCGTGTCGATGCTCCTGCCGAAGCCACTACGACAGCTCCTGCTGACAGCCAGCCGAAGGCCGAGGATAAGGCCTTCACCGAAGAGGACTTGCAGCGTGCTTGGGTGCGCTTCGTCGAGCAGGAGCTCAGTCCAGCGCAAATCCTTTACCGCAACATCCTTCGCCCCGAGCTTCCTACACTCAGTGGGGAACTTCAGGCTGAGGTCTCCCTCCCTCCTGGGGAAGCGATTCACACCACTGTGATGGAGGTCTATCCCCAGCTCCTCTCCTTCCTGCGCACCAGCCTGCAGAATCAGCAACTTAATCTCGTGCTACGCGAGAAGACCATCGAAGAGCAGGCCAAGGTCGTCCTCACCCAAGAAGACCGCTTCAATCAGCTGGCAGAAATCAACCCCGAGGTGCGCAAGCTCAAAGAAGCTCTGCACCTACGCTTCTCTTAATTCACCCGAAATACATACTCATCAATACATATCTTATGAAACTATCGAAGCACCTCACCGCAGCCCTCGCTACGGCAGCTACGCTCTCGGTCTCCCTGCCTTCAGAGGCACAGAAGCCACAGCATATGACTCCCGAGACGATGCTCACCTTAGCCCGTGTCGGTGGCTCGTCCCTCTCCCCAGATGGTAAGACGGTCGTCTACAGCGTAGGCTTCCCCAGTATCCAGGACAATAAGATTCGCACCGAGCTCTTCACCGTCAGCAGTGATGGGAGCGCACGCCGTCAGATTACGAAGGGCGTAGCAGGTGTGCACGCTGCACGCTGGATGCAGCAGGGACGTCGTATCAGCTATATCTCTTCGGAGAGCGGTGCACCTCAGGTCTGGACGATGGCTGCCGATGGGACAGATCGCCGTCAGGTGACCAACATCGAGGGCGGTCTCTCCGACTACCTCTTCTCCCCCGATGAGAAGCAGGTGGCATACATCAAGGAGATTCCCTTCGGCAAGAGCACGAAGGATGTTTACCCCGACC
>CAKMOP010000105.1 GCA_927910985.1 uncultured Porphyromonas sp.
CCGAAGCCTTTTGTTAATGTTTGCTAATAAAAATAGATACTCGATAATTAAAGATGAATATGATGTTAAAAAAAGAGTTTGATTGCAGCAGTTGCTTGCCTCGCACTGGCTCCAGCACTGCGCGCTCAGCAGACGACCGACTCCGTATATACGGTAGAGGTGAAGGATGCTGATAAGTATCGTGTAGAGACGAATCGCTTCGGCGCTAACTGGTTTGTTGGTATCGGTGCCGGTGCACAGATGTACTTCGGCGACCACGACAAGCAGATGCGTCTCGGTGATCGCATTACGCCTAACTTCGAAGCCTACTTTGGTAAGTGGTTCACTCCTGGTATCGGTGTTCGTATCGGTGCTAACGGCTATAAGATCAAGGGGCTTGCTGGCTGGGATAACCATAAGAAGACCCAACCTAATGTAGGTAACTATGGCGGTTTCATCAAGGAACCTCGTCAGGTATATGCTGATCCTCTGCAGCACAAGGGGTATCCTCTGTATGAAACCGAAATGGATTACATCCACGGTCATGCAGACGTCCTCTTCAACCTCTCTCAGATGGTCTGTGGGTACAATGAAGATCGCGTCTACTCGCTGATCCCTTATGCAGGAGTTGGCTTCGCTGGTAGCTTGAATAAGGCTTCTCAGACGGGACGTCACTCGCATGAAGTAACGGCAAGCGTTGGTATTCTCAATCGCTTCCGTATCAATCGTGCATGGGATATCAACTTCGATGTTCGTGGTGCTTATGTAAGTGATCACTTCGACCAGGAAGATGGTGCTGTAGACCACATTACTGGTAATATCGTGTCTACCTCTGGTCGCTGGGGTGAAGGTCTTCTGACTGCTACCCTCGGTGTTAGCTACAATATCCCTCACCGTGGTTGGGATCGTAGCACGGTCACCTCTATCCGCGTTAACGAAAATGTCCTCAATGATCTCCGTGGTCGTCTGAGTGATCTCGAAGGTCAGAATAGCGATCTCCGTCGTCAGCTCGAAGAAGCTCTTAATCGTCAGGTTACTCGTGAAAACGTTGCTTGCGGTATGCCTCTTCTCGTTACCTTCCGCATCGACCGTTGGGGGCTCTGCAACAAGGATCGTGTAAACCTCGGCTTCCTGGCTGAAGCTCTGAAGGCTAATCCTAAGCTTGTTTACTCGATCTCTGGTTACGCCGACAAGGGTACGGGTAGCGTCAAGCGTAATATCTTCCTCGCTCGTAAGCGTGCTGAAGTTGTCTACAACTGCCTCGTCAAGGAATTCGGTGTCTCTGAATCTCAGCTGAAGAAGGATTCGCACGGTGGTGTTGGTAACATGTACTACAACGATCCACGTTGCAGCCGTTCCGTCCTCTCTAAGGTTGCAGAGTAAACTAAGGTTTCTCGATTGATCTCTATGCTTTAATAGGCATAGGAGATCAGACCATCAGGTGACCTCTCTCTATAGTTTGGGCTCTCTAAGGCTCCATACGTAGAGGGAGGTCACCTGCTTCTCTATCTGATGAGGGTTCATCCTCTTTATGTTGACGCAGAATGAGACATGCTTACCTGATTTTGGCACATAATGAGCCTCTCCTGCTGTCGCTCTTGATCGAGCGTCTGGATGATGTGCGCAATGATATCTATATCCATTTTGATCGTAAGCTTTCTGTCCTTCCTCAGTTAACGACGCGTCATGCGGGGCTCCATATCATTGAGGATCGCGTAGATGTGCGTTGGGCCGATGTGAGTATGATCGAAGCGGAGTACAAGCTCTTTCATGCTGTCATCAATTCGGGCGAAACTTATGCGCATCATCACCTGCTCTCAGGTGTCGATTTACCTCTAAAGACACAAGACTACATCCATTCGTTCTTTGATCAGCATCAAGGGATTGAATTTGTAGGCCTTCATCAGAATCCCATGACCTATCGGGCAGATAAGTCGTTACATTACTTCCATCCTTTTGCTCGCTCTTTCCGAGGCAAGGGGATGTTCTTTTGGTGTAAGCGCTGTCTTCGCTATTTGGTAGTGGAAGCACAGATCTTGCTGTCACTTCGACGGAATAAGTCCATACCCTTTCGCAAGGGAGGTCAATGGGTCAGTATCACTCATGAGCTTATATGTTACCTCTTAGGGCAGGAAGAGCGGGCTTATGAGATTTTCCGCTCTACGTTTGGAGCAGATGAATATTTTATCCCTACGCTGATCGCTGGAACCCCCTTTATGAATTGTCTCTATGACGGGACTGATGAAGCCCGAGGAGCAATGCGTTACATTAGCTGGAGGGGAGATAGCCAGCTGGTTGACTTTACAAAAGCAGATTTGCCGATCTTACAGCAGACAGAATACCTTTTTGCGCGTAAATTTAACTCTCGTGATAAGGCGTTTCTTGATGAAATATTAGCTCTCTCGATACCTTGATGCAGCCGCTTGTTTCCATCATTATACCCGTCTATAAAGCGGAGTATACGCTGCCTGCGTGTGTCGCCCAGCTCCGTGCACAGACCTATCGTCCGCTGCAGTTGATCTTCATAGATGACTGTAGTCCTGATGATGGGCTTGCGTATTTGAAGGAGCAGCAGGCATTTGTGACGGATGATGGGCTTGAGTTTACCCTCTTACATCATGAGAAAAATTGTGGCGTAGCCACAGCGCGTAATACGGGATTAGAGGCAGCCAAGGGGAAGTATATTTATTCGGTAGATGCCGATGACCTGGTGGCGTCTGAGGCTATAGAATCTTTGGTAGCAGCCGCCGAGCAGTGCGAGGCGGATGTGGTTGGCTGCGAGTACCTGTTGCAGCAGGGGACGAGTCACAGACATATTGTCCAGCCTTCCGTTGCATCGCCTCAAGAGGCCTTTGAGCAAATTTGCTATGGGCGAATGAAGTGGAATCTATGGCTCTTCCTGATACGTCGCAGTCTCATAGAGGAAGCGACTTCGCTTCGTTTCTTGCCTGGAGTCAATATGGGCGAAGACCTGATGTTTATGGGGAAGTTGCTTCATCGTGCTAAGCGAATAATGATGCTTCATAAGCCGCTCTACACCTATGTTCGCTCCGAGGGACAGATTACAAATTCATACCGACCAGAGCATTGGATGCAAGTAGAGGCGAATGTGCGTGAGCTCGAAGCCTCTCTTCGGAATGAATGCTCGCAGGACGTAGACAACTTGCTTCACTTCTTGAAGTTAAATCTCAAGCTCCCCCTGCTCCTGTCTGAGAGATCTTCTGATTATGCGGTATGGAGAACTATGTATGCAGAGAGCAATACCTATATCTTCCGTAATAAGCATTTGCCACTGCGCACTAAGCTCCTGCAGTATGCGGCTTTGCATAAGCAGTATTGGTTGCTCCGACTCTATCATAAGTTGGTGATGCAGTGGCTTTATCCTATTATTTATAAGTAGTAGCTGTTTGATATGTGGAAGTTTCTCCAGGTCCTTCTGATTGCAATCCTGCTCAATGGATCCTACTACTCATTTAATTTCGCCTTCTGGGTATCGGGACCAAACACCAAGATGATCCTTGCTGTGCTTGGTGTGCTGTGGTTTTTCTACGATTCTTTCCGGAAGCAGCGTGGGGTGATTGTCTCCGAAGTCTTTCTCTTCGGCGGAATATTTTCCATCATCTATTCGCTCATTAATTTGGTTGCTGTAGAGGTCAATGACACCAATGACTATAGCTACGCCAACTATGTGATGACCTATGTAACGTGGATTTTCTCGGTTTATCCTGCTGTACGCTCAATGCGGATCGTCCACGGACGAGTTACGATCACGCTGCTTACTTATTATTTAGCAGGGATATCTGTCTTTCAGTGTATCACAGGCTTGTTAATGATAACTTCCCAGTAGCACAAGAGCTGACAGATATGATTGTCTTTACAGCGCAAGATTTTTATGAGTCTATTGATAGAATGCGCTGTTTTAGTATTGCTCTTGACCCAGCAGGTGTGCGCTTTTCTCTGGTGCTGATCTTAATTGCTGCTACCATTGTATGGATAAAAGGTTCAGCAGAGCAAGAGCCGTTTTGATCCGTGCTATCATCTCCTATTTGCTTATTTTCTGGCATTGGGAATATGGTGGCTCGTACGACAAGTACAGGGATGGTTTTAGGCATAGTCCTGCTCTTTATCAAGAGTAATGTGATCGGTCTGAGAGTACGTACGCATATGGTGAAGACGATGTCTATCTTTGCTTCACTCCTTGTTATATTTGGGGGGCTGGGGGTTGCGCTCTATAATACCAGTGAATACTTCTATTCACAGTTTCACTTTGCTTTTGAAGGGTTCTTTAACCTCTTTGAGAAGGGGGAGTTTACTACTGGATCCACTCAAGTCCTGCAGACGATGTGGCGTTGGCCCGAGGATACAAAATCCTGGATTATTGGTACAGGATTATATGGAGGCTATAAGTACGGTACGGATATCGGCTATTGTCGTTTGATCCTTTATTCAGGACTTGTGGGCTTTACCACCTTTGCATTGAGTTTCGTCTACTACGCTTATTTCTTTGCTCGCAGGTATCCCCGCTATCTTTGGCTTTTCCTCTGCTTTTTGGCGATGACCTTTATAGTTTGGTCTAAGGTCTCGACGGATATTCTGCTCATCTACGCGTTCTTCTTCTGGTTTACGGCCGAGGAAAGTGATTACATCAATGGGGTATCTCCCGAAATACCCGAGCAAGAGCTATGCGCATAGTCTATTGTATCCCTGCGACCTCTAACTCGGGAGGTATGGAGTGCGTCTTAGCTCGTAAGGTTAATTACCTGACCGAGCAGGGGCATGAACTCATTGTCATTACGACCGATCAGCGTGGCGCCTCTCCCTTCTTCCCTCTGAATGATGCGGTGCTGCAGTATGACTTAGGGATCAACTATGACGAGACCAATGGGAAGGGGATCTTGGCCAAGCTCCGCTCTTATCCCACCAAGCATCGTCAGCATAAGCAACGGCTGAGTGCTCTTCTCAAAGAGCTACGTGCCGATATTGTCATTTCCATGTTTGGAGATGATGCGACACTCCTTCCGAAGATGAAGGATGGTAGTCGCAAGGTCTTAGAGTACCATTTCTCCAAGCTCAAGCGCCTGCAGTATGGGCGTCGTGGTCTGTGGCGTATGGTCGATCTTCTCCGCACGAAGCTCGATGAGCGTACGGTCAAGCACTACGATCGCTTTGTGGTCTTGACCGAAGAGGATGCTGGATATTGGGGAGAGTTACCTAATATCCAAGTCATCCCCAATCCGTTGCCCTTTGTTTCCTCGGAGACTTCTCCCTGCACTTCGCACAGAGTGTTAGCTGTCGGCCGCTATGACTTTCAGAAGAACTTCTCCAAGCTTATTGAGCTGTGGGGGAAGATCGCTCCGAAGTATCCGGACTGGCATCTTGATATTTATGGCGATGGTAGGCTAAGACGTGATTTAGAGCAACAGGTGCAAGCCTTAGGTCTGTCGGATACGGTGCACTTAGCTCATCCCACCCATCAGATGCCCGAGGTCTACCGAGGAGCATCTATCTACGTGATGACTTCTCGCTACGAAGGTCTTCCGATGGTCTTGTTGGAGGCGCAGCATATGGGGCTTCCTATTGTCTCGTTTGCTTGTCCATGCGGACCACGAGATATCTTACACTCAGGGGAAGATGGCTACCTTATTGAGCAGGGTGATGATGCGGCGTTCATCGAAGCGCTTTCTTCGCTGATCGATTCAGAGGCAGAGCGCATCCGTATGAGCGCGAATGCCCGTCAGGCTTCTTCTCGCTATGAAGTCGATGCCGTGATGGCGCTGTGGACGGATCTTTTTGCTTCGCTCAAGAAGGGCTCTAATGGATAAGGGTATGAAGCAGATCGTCATCTCCGCAGTCAATCTCCGCAAGGGTGGTACGTTGACCATCCTGAGGCAGTGCCTCGCCTTCTTAAGTGAATGGGCTCCTGTTCATGGCTACCAAGTGACGGCGCTGGTACATAAGCGCGAGCTTGCTGACTACCCACACATTCACTATATCGAACTCCCCTGGGCGATCGATGGATGGGGCAAGCGCCTCTGGTGCGAATATATGACTATGGGGCGTATCTCACGAGAATTAGGAGAGATTGACCTCTGGTTCTCCCTTCATGATACAACTCCTCGGGTGCAGGCGAAGCGTCAGGCGGTCTATTGTCAGACTTCGTTTCCCTTCCTGAGATGGAGGTGGAGTGACTTCCGATTTGACAAGAAAATCCCGCTCTTT
>CAKMOP010000106.1 GCA_927910985.1 uncultured Porphyromonas sp.
CGGCTACGCTCTGTATCACCCACTCCCCCGTCCACACCGTAGAGTACTATGCAGACTTAGCCGACCAGTTCATCGCTGCTGGTGCCCCCGAGATCTGCCTCAAGGACATGGCTGGTATCGGCCGTCCTCGCTTCCTCGGTCGTCTGGTCAAGGCCATCAAGACCAAGCACCCTGAGGTCATCATCGAGTACCACGGTCACTCAGGCCCTGGCTTCTCCGTAGCCTCGATGCTCGAAGTGTGCGACAATGGTGCCGACGTCATCGACGTAGCTATGGAACCCCTCTCTTGGGGTAAGATTCACCCAGACGTCATCACCATCCGCGAGATGCTCATCGATGCTGGCTACAAGGTCGCCGACATCAACATGGATGCCTACATGAAGGCGCGTGCCCTCACGCAGGAGTTCATCGATGACTTCCTCGGCTACTTCATCAACCCTGCCAACCTCCTCACCTCGTCCCTCCTCGTGGGCTGCGGTCTCCCTGGCGGTATGATGGGCTCGATGATGGCTGACCTCAAGGGCGTACACGCTGGTATCAACATGCACCTGCGCAAGAAGGGCGAACCCGAACTGAGCGTCGACGACCTCCTCGTCCGCCTCTTCGACGAAGTAGCCTACGTATGGCCTCGCCTCGGCTATCCCCCTCTCGTCACCCCCTTCAGCCAGTATGTCAAGAATGTCGCTCTGATGAACGTCTACAACCTCACCATCGGCAAGGGCCGCTGGGAGGCTATCGACAACAACACGTGGGGTATGATCCTCGGGAAGTCCGGCCGTCTGCCCGGCAAGCTCGATCAGGAGATCATCGACCTGGCCAAGGAAAAGGGCTTCGAGTTCACCACCGAAGATCCTCAGCTCAACTACCCCGATGCGCTGGATAAGTTCCGCGCTGAAATGAAGGAGAACGGCTGGGAGCTCGGCGAAGACGACGAAGAACTCTTCGAATTCGCTATGCACGAAGCTCAGTACCGCGACTACAAGAGCGGTGCAGCCAAGGAACGCTTCCAGGCTGAGCTTGACAAGGCCAAGACCGACGCCCTCGTCAAGAAGGGCTACAGCGCCGAAGACGCACAGAAGATCAAGCGTCAGGGCACCGAGCCGATCGAAGCTCCTGCCTCTGGTCAGATCATCTGGGAGGTAGACCCCGAAGACTACTCTACGGCTCCTGCCCTCGGTACCTTCATCAAGACGGGCGAACCCCTCTGCTACATCCAGACGGCTGCTGGCTACTTCGAGCCCGTCCTCTCGAACTTCACCGGCCGTCTGGCTGAGGTAGCTGCTCAGGGTGCTAACATCCGCAAGGGTGAAGCCCTCGCTTACGTCCGCCCTGCAGAGAAGGAAGAGCTCTTCGTAGAGAGCGAACCCGAACGTCTGCGTCGCGTGGAGCAGCTCGAGGAAGTGCGTCACGTCATCCGTGCTCGCCGCGCTAAAAAGTAAGCAGCGACACCACCCATAGGGTGCCCGTCACCCTTCCCTCCTCTCGGGGGCTACACCCAGCACCACTGCTGTTCGTGTAGCCCCCGAGTGCCGTCTATGCCCTCCCCCCAGCTACAGGATACGAGCTGGCAAGCCTTCATACTCCACCTCCGCCCGATGAGCACCGCATCCACGCTCGCTAAGCACTCCACCTTCGCGCGCGCGTACCTCATATATAGAGCGCACACGTTCCTCCCCCACCTCCTTGACTTCTGCGCGCACTCACCTGACCTGCACCCCCACACCACCCGCTCGCTCCCCTCTTAGCACCGCCGTAGCGCAGTCCTTCTATACGAGCAAATGCCTTCGACGACCAAGACGACCAATAAAGACACCAGCCCCTACCCACCCGCTCTACCTTTGTATCGCTCCCCCAAGGTAGGCGGAGTGCCCCACACGTGGGGCTGTATATTCCTCTTTATTGACCGACTATGTACCCCTCTACATCCCAGCGAGCGACCCTCCTCTTAGCCGTCGCCCTCGGTGTAAGCTCCTGCCGAGCAGCCACCCACCGCACAAAGATCGAGCGCGAAGACACCCACCACACACACAGCACCCTCCAGCGCAACAGCCAGCAGCATCAGCACGCGCAGAGCTTCGACACCCTCACCCTTGAGCTCACAGCCGAAGTACACCCCCTGCCCGTCCTTAGCCTGCTCGACTCCCTTGGCACCGCTTCTCCCCACAAAGGACGCGGATGGATCGCGCACTACCACCTGCGCGAGATTGCGCACCGTCACAGCAGCAGTACAGACACCCTCCACGAGCGGGACACCCTACGAGCAACGACACACACTACCAGCCACGCTATCACAGCACACAGAGCTCCTACAAGCCCCTTACGCGCCTTTACCATCGGCGTGAGTCTTCTGCTCCTCATCGGGGCATCACTACCTTATTATATAGGAGGACCATACGATGAGACCTACCGACATCCGCTACATCGTCGTGCACTGCAGTGCCACACGCGCCAGCCAGCCCTACCCTCCCGAAGCCTTGGAGCGTGACCATCAGGCGCGGGGCTTCCACTCGGCAGGCTACCACTTCTACATCCGCCGCTCAGGAATCATCTGCCCCCTGCGCCCCCTCTCTCAGATGGGTGCCCACGTCCTCGGCTACAACCGCTGTAGCTACGGCGTGTGCTACGAAGGCGGCTTAGACGATGCGGGACAACCAGCCGACACACGCACCCCCGCCCAGCGCACCGCCCTGATTCAGCTTCTCCAGCTCCTCCTCAAGCTCGCTCCACAAGCCACCATCCTCGGACACCGCGACCTCAGCCCCGATAGCAACGGCGATGGACGCATCACCCCCGACGAATGGATCAAGCAATGTCCTTGCTTCGATGCCCTGCACGAATATCAGCACCTCACTCCCAGCACTTCATCCCATGCTACCGAATAACTCCAAGGCGACCCTCCAGCTCATCATCGCCACCCTGCTCAGCCTCTTCGGCATCGCCCTGCTTGGTGCCGCCTTCATCACCGTCCCTCCTGGAGAGATTCACTCCAGCGTACTCATCGCCTACGGAGAAGTAATGACCTTCGCCGGCGCCCTCTTCGGCATCGACTACCACTACCGCCCGGTAGTCGATGCCCCTTCCTACGGCACTCCTCACCAGCCCTTCCGTAAAG
>CAKMOP010000107.1 GCA_927910985.1 uncultured Porphyromonas sp.
ACTTTGTGTACTATACATTCTTTATGGTAGACTCTTCTCGGGTCTTCCGTCCCTTTATTCGATGCAAGATTTAGATATTCGTGGTGCTCGTGTGCACAACCTGAAAAACGTGGATGCGCATATTCCTCGCTATTCACTGACCGTCTTTACTGGTCTGAGTGGTAGTGGTAAATCCTCGTTGGCATTCGACACGATCTACGCTGAGGGTCAGCGTCGCTATATAGAGACCTTCAGCTCCTATGCGCGTGGCTTCCTCGGTGGGGGGCTGGAGCGTCCCGATGTCGATGAAATCACGGGATTGGGTCCTGTTATCTCCATTGAGCAGAAGACCACGAATCGCAACCCGCGCTCTACGGTCGGCACCGTCACGGAGATCTACGACTTCTTCCGCCTGCTCTATGCGCGTGCTGGGTACCGACCATCTCTTATCGTTTCAGGTCGTCCATGGTGCGCTACACGGAGGAGCAGATCCTGGAGCTTCTGCTGCAGCGCTATGAAGGGAAGAAAGTACTGCTCTTAGCCCCTGTCGTCAAGCAGCGCAAAGGACACTATAAGGAGCTCTTTGAGCAGCTCCGCAAGAAAAGCTTCCTCACCGTCCGTGTCATGGTGAGCTGCGCGAGATCTCCTACGGGATGAAGCTCGACCGCTACAAGCTTCACAGCGTCGAAGTACAGACCGACAAGCTTACTATCTCCGAGAAGAACAAGGATCGCCTGCTGGCAAGCCTCCGCCTGACTCTGAAGGAGGGTGACGGTGTGATGATGCTTCAGGAGCGTGAGACGGGAGAAGTGGCCTACTTCAGTCGCCATCTGATGGATCCCGAGACGGGACTTTCATACAACGAACCTGCTCCGCACAACTTCTCTTTCAATTCGCCCAACGGGAGTTGCCCTCGCTGTAAGGGGCTGGGAGAAGTACGTGTCATCGACCTCGATAGTATCATCCCCGACCGCAGTAAGAGTATCTATGCTGGCGGGGTTCTTCCTTTAGGGAAATATCGCCGTACGCTAATCTTTGCTCAGATAGAAGCCCTCTGCGCTAAGTACGAGGTCTCTATCAAGGATCCCATAGCTCAGCTCCCCGATGACCTCTTGACTGAAATCGTCGATGGGAGTGAGGAAGATTTGGTCCTGCAGGATGATCGCTTCGCCGAGCTTCGTGGCGTGCCCCTCTCCTATGACGGATTGGGAGCTCTCTTGATGGCTCAGAGCGAAGAAGAGGAAAGCCCTCGAGGCGCAGAGAAGTGGATGGCACAGTTCACGCGTGCCGAAGTGTGTCCTGAGTGCTACGGAGGACGCCTGAATAAGGAGTCGCTCCATTACTTCATCGGAGGGAAGAATATCGGCGAAGTTGCCTCTATGGAGCTGACACACTTAGCTACGTGGCTCGAGGGTCTTGAAGAGGAATTGACGCCACAGCAACGAACTATCGCGACCGAAGTCCTCAAGGAAATCCGCACGCGTCTGTCCTTCCTGCTGGATGTGGGCTTGGGCTACCTCTCGATGAATAGAATGTCGGCCTCTCTCTCTGGGGGCGAAAGCCAGCGTATTCGCTTAGCTACGCAGATAGGTACCCAGCTCGTGGAGGTCCTTTATATCCTTGATGAGCCGAGTATTGGGCTGCATCAGCGGGATAATGTTCGCTTGATTCACTCGCTGCAGAAGCTCCGTGACTTAGGTAATACCGTCATCGTCGTCGAGCACGACAAGGATATGATGCTCGAGGCTGACCACATCATTGATATGGGACCCAAGGCTGGTCGCCTCGGTGGTGAGGTAGTCTTCTCTGGGAGCCCCGAGGCAATGATGCGTGCTGGGACGTTGACCGCTCGCTATATCAGTGGGGTAGAGACCATTGAAATAGCTGCAGAGCGTCGCCCGATCACCGAGCGTCAGCTCCGTCTCACAGGTGCACGAGGTAATAATCTACGAGGAATTGACGTGACCCTTCCCTTGGGGACGATGATTTGTGTCGCTGGGGTGTCGGGGAGTGGAAAAAGTACGCTCATCAATGAGACGCTTTTACCCCTGCTTAGTCAGCATCTCTATTCCTCGCTCAAGGAGCCTCTGCCCTACGATAATATAGAGGGGCTGGAGTATGTAGACAAGGTAGTGGCTGTCGATCAGTCACCTATCGGGCGTACTCCGCGTAGTAATCCCGCTACCTACACGGGGGTCTTTACCGATATTCGCAATCTCTTCGTCGGACTACCTGAGAGCAAGATGCGAGGCTATAAGCCTGGTCGCTTCTCATTCAATGTGTCGGGAGGACGCTGTGAGACTTGCTCGGGGAATGGCTATAAGACCATCGAAATGAACTTCCTCCCCGATGTCTTTGCTCCCTGTGAAGCGTGCCACGGACGACGCTACAACCGTGAGACCCTCGAGGTGCGCTTCAAGGGAAAGTCCATCGCTGATGTCCTCGATATGACCATCAATGCCGCGGTGGAATTCTTTGCGCACGTACCCCATATCCTCAAGAAACTCCAAGTCCTGCAGGATGTAGGCTTGGGCTATATCAAGCTTGGACAATCCTCGACGACGCTCTCGGGGGGCGAGAGTCAGCGTATCAAGCTCGCCTCGGAGCTGGCCAAGCGTGACACGGGCAAGACCGTCTATATATTAGATGAGCCGACGACAGGCCTCCACTTCGAGGACATCCGCGTGCTACTTGCTATCCTCAACCGCCTGGTCGATCGTGGCAACACCGTCATCATCATCGAGCACAACCTCGATGTGCTGAAGAGTGCCGACTACATTATCGAGATCGGCCCCGAAGGAGGTAAGGAGGGCGGACAGCTACTCTTTGCTGGTACACCTGAGGCTTTGGCAAAAGTCAAGGATAGCCCCACAGCACCCTTCCTCGCCGAAGAACTTAAGATCGCAGCACGCCTCAAGAAGACTACTCACTAACAGTATGTACCCTATAAATCCCTACTTCTAATCGCTCTAACCTCTACACCCATGAAACTTGGTAACCGCTTATCGAACAAGATTTGTCCCGATAATATGACCATCGAGGAGTGGCAGGTAGCCCTCCGCCGTGAGAACGCACGCGAGAGTGACTTCACCGTGGAGCACCTCGACAAGAATCGCATCTGGGGGGACTACCTCGTCTGCAGTGCTACGGGTCGCTATCGGGTTGCCTTCCGCGGAGTACAAAGTGACCGTAACTTTTGCTCTTGCTTGGACTTTCGTACGAATGGGCTTGGCACGTGCAAGCATCTGGAGGCTGTCTCACTCTATCTCGAGGAGCACGTCCCTGGCTACCCGTGGGCGGGGCTGAGCTATGCCGCTGAATACTCCTCACTCTATGTGAGCTACAAGGGAGGGCGCAGTATTCGTCTGCGTGTCGGCGAAGCTTATCGCTCCGAATATCAGCGCTTGAAGGAGAAGTACTTCTCTCCTGAAGGCATCCTTCCCGAATCCAACTACCATCTCCTCGAGCAAATCTGTCAGGAAGCACTGGCGATTTCCTCCACCTTCCGCTGCTACGAGGATGTGCAGGCTTTTGCTGAGGAGGCCACCCAGCTCCATCAATGGAAGACGGAGCTATGCTCGGCCTATCCCGAAGCTGCCATCCCCTGGGATAAGCAGCAGCTGAACGCAGCCTACACCGAGGTCGAACACTTGCTCTATAATCTTTGCTTGAATGGCTTTGGCTTTATCGTCGGGCTCAAGCATCCCTTCTATATGCACCTCTTGGCGCGTCTCGTCGAGGAGGTTTATCAGGGAGAAGTCGAGCGCAATAAAGGCTACATTATCGTC
>CAKMOP010000108.1 GCA_927910985.1 uncultured Porphyromonas sp.
TTGGTGACGTGCCGTATCGGGGTGCCTGTCGAATGAAGATTCATCCTACCCTGAAGTCCATCTTGTGGATTATCATCCCGCTCCTCCTCGGTGGGCTGGGTTTCTACGGCCTCTATCGTGATACCGACTGGCACGAACTTCGGGAGACTCTCCGTACGGGGGTCAACTATCCCATCCTCCTTTTCAGCCTTTCTTTTGGTCTTGTGAGCAACCTTTGCCGGGGCTTGCGCTGGGAGCTTCTTGTGCGCCCTCTTGCTACAGATGGGGCTCCCCCCCGGCGCATCAATGCTATATGCACCGTCCTTGGCTCCTATACTGTGAATATGGGGGTGCCTCGCTCGGGCGAGGTGTGGCGCTGTGTCGAGATGGAGCGGCGCGAGGCCATCCCCTTCGCTGGGCTCTTCGGTACGCTCATCGTTGACCGTCTGACGGATATACTGATGCTCTCGCTCATCCTCTTAGGGATTATCCTCAGCTCGACGGAGTTCTTCCTGGACTACTTCGCTATGCATCCCGAGGTCGTAGCTTCGCTGCGTGGCCTGCTCTCCTCTCCGTGGTCACTGGTGGCTGGCGCTGTTGCGCTGGTGGGCTTAGGGCTCTTCATCTGGCTCTTACGCTATCGCCGTGAGAGCCGCATCACGCAGTTCGTCCTCCATATATGGCAGGGGATTATGAGTATCCGTCGTATGCCGCACCGAGGGCGCTTCCTGCTCCTGACGCTTCTCATATGGGTGGGCTACTTTTGCTACTTTTACTTTGCGCTCTTCGCCTTCGAGGCAACACGTGACCTGCCGCTCTCGGTAGCAAGCATTGCCTTCGCTATGAGTAGTATGTCGGTCATCGTCCCCGTCCAAGCTGGTATGGGGGCTTGGCACGCTGCGGTCATCGTGACCTTCACGACCTTTGGGATGGCCCTCCAGCCTGCCAAGGATTTTGCCCTCATTGTCCACACGGCGCAGACCCTGTGGATTACCTTCGTGGGGCTCATCGCTATGATAGCCCTGCCCTTCATCAATAGACACTACACGCGTAGCCGCACCATCGATCGTGCGGATGCGCTCTGACCATAACTATCATCATTCATCTTAAGAACGAACCGACTATGGCTGCTGAAATCAAGACCTTGTCTCCCACGTCCGTGTGGAGCTACTTCTATGACTTGACTCAGATACCTCGCCCGACCTTCCATACTCAGGCGGTACAAGAGTATTTGCTTGCGCTGGCTGACCGTCTGGGACTGGAGGTCAAGCACGACGCTACGGGCAATATCCTCATCACGAAGCCTGCTACTCCAGGGCTCGAAGGTCGTCCTGTGGTGACTCTGCAGGCGCACATCGATATGGTACCTCAGAAGAATAGCCATATCGAGCACGACTTCACCAAAGACCCTATCGATGCCTACATCGATGGCGAATGGGTGACGGCACGTGATACGACCCTCGGCGCAGACAATGGTATCGGAGCGGCCTATGCGATGGCTGTCCTCTCCGATACGACGCTCAAGCACGGCCCACTCGAAGCCCTCTTCACCGTAGACGAAGAGGTCGGGATGGTCGGTGCTAACGGCTTGCAGCCAGGCTTCTCCAAGGGAGATATCCTCATCAACCTCGACAGTGAGGACGAAGGTCTTCTCTTCGCAGGCTGTGCTGGTGGGCTGGATGTGAATGTCTCGCTCGAGTACAAGGATCAGGAGCCTACGCCCGAAGGGGATATCGCCGTGCGCATCAGCCTGACGGGCTTGCGTGGGGGACACTCGGGGATGGATATCATCCTCGGTCGTGCCAATGCCAATAAGCAGCTCGTGCGCTTCCTCAAGGAGGCTATCGCCAGCTATGGGGCTCGTCTCGTGCACTTCGAAGGGGGCTCAGCACGCAACGCCATCCCTCGTGAAGCCTTTGCTCTGGTGACCATCCCCGAAGCGGATGCCGATGGTCTGTGGGAGTTCGCTTCGGACTTCCAAGATATGCTGCAGGTCGAGTACAAGAGTATCGAGGAGGGTATTAACCTCAGCCTCGAGCGAGCAGACCTGCCTCAGACGGTCATCCCCGAAGAAATCCAGGACGGCGTCATCGGTGCCCTCGATGCGTGCATCAATGGTGTGCAGAGTATGCTCACGGACTTCCCTGGCATCGTCGAGGCTTCGACGAATATGGCGAAGGTCTTCGTCGGCGAAGGTCACTTCACGGCTACCTTTATGCTGCGTAGCTCCTCGGAGAGCCGTAAGGAATATATGGCTTCGCAGATCGAGAGCGTGATGAATCTGGCTGGTGCTGAGGTCGAGTTCGCTGGCGCGTACAACGGCTGGGCGCCCAATGTCGACTCCGCCGTACTCAAGACAATGCGCCGTGCCTACGAAGAAGTCACGGGCAAGTCGCCTGAGATCACCGTCGTCCACGCAGGCTTAGAGTGTGGGATTATCCAAGGGGTAATGCCCGATACGGATATGATCTCCATCGGCCCAGACCTGCGCTCACCACACTCACCTGATGAGAAGGTGCACATCGCTTCGGTCGAGCGTACGTGGAATGTTCTGGTCAAATCCTTAGAGCTTATTTAAGACCTACCAAAACCCTAAGTATATATCACTAAGTAGAATTAAGTAAATGAGTAAGACAGCTTATGTATTCCCCGGCCAAAGGCGCCCAGTTCGTGGGTATGGGGAAGGAGCTTTATGAGAACTATCCCTTAGCCAAGGAGCTCTTCGAGAAGGCCAATGAAATTCTCGGCTTCCGCATCACCGACATTATGTTCGCTGGTACGGACGAAGAACTCAAGCAGACGAAGGTCACGCAGCCTGCGGTCTTCCTGCACTCGGTCATCCGTGCGCTCTGCCTCGGTGATGAGTTCCAGCCCGATATGGTCGCAGGTCACTCCCTCGGTGAGTTCTCTGCGCTGGTGGCTGCTGGTGCGCTGAGCTTCGAAGACGGTCTGCGTCTGGTGTCGAAGCGTGCTCTGGCGATGCAGCAGGCCTGCGAAGCTAATCCTGGCACGATGGCTGCTATCCTCGGTCTGCCCGATGAGCAGGTCGTCGAAGTCCTCAAGACCATCGAGGGTGGGGTAGTCATCGCTGCCAACTTCAACTGCCCTGGTCAGCTCGTCATCTCGGGGGATGTAGAGGCCGTTGATCGTGCTTGCGAAGCCCTCAAGGCGGCTGGTGCTAAGCGTGCCCTGCGTCTCAATGTCGGTGGTGCCTTCCACTCACCTCTGATGGAGCCTGCGCGTGCTGAGCTCGCTGCAGCTATTGAGACGACGGAGTTCCATTCGCCCCGCTGCCCCATCTATCAGAATGTCCCTGCCCACGCAGTCAGCTGTACGCACGGCATCAAGAAGAACCTCATCGCTCAGCTGACGGCTCCTGTTCGCTGGACGGAGAGTGTGCAGGCGATGGTAGCCGATGGAGCTACGCGCTTCGTCGAAGTAGGGCCTGGGGCCGTCCTTCAGGGCTTGGTCAAGAAGATCTCACCCACTGTCGAGACCGAAGGCAAGCAGTAAGCCGCCCCTTCCTCTCCGCATAATAAGTACGCCGCCCGACTGGCTCCCTCTATGGAGCTGGTCGGGCGGCGTCGTCTGTGTGGGGTAGGAGCTTACATCCCCCTATATATTATTGTTATCTTTGTCTGTAGAGAATAAATAAGGGATGAAGGCGACTTCACTACTCGTCTTCGCCCCGCTAAAGTGCTTACGACTATACTACCGCATGGCTGCACAACGAGCGTCTATCCTCCTGGTCTACACCGGAGGAACCATTGGGATGGTTGAGAACCCTGAGACGGGTGCCCTCGAGCCTCTCGACTTCAATTACCTACAAGACAACGTCACCGAGCTACGTCACTTAGGCTGCGACATCTCAAGCGTAGAGTTTCAGCCACCCTTAGACTCCTCAGCGATCACCACTGACCACTGGGTACAGCTGGCGCGCGTCATTGAGGCGAACTACGACAAGTACGATGGCTTCGTCATCCTCCACGGTACCGATACGATGGCTTATACCGCTTCAGCGATGAGCTTCGTCTTTGAGGGACTTGCCAAGCCAATCGTCTTCACCGGCTCACAGCTCCCCGTGGGGAAGCTCCGCACCGATGGCAAGGAGAACCTCATCACCGCCATCGAGATAGCCGCAGCTCGCGACGAAGCTGGCCGACCTCGGGTGCCCGAAGTCACCCTCTTCTTCGAGAACTATCTGATGCGTGGCAACCGTACGAGCAAGATCAGCGCCGACCAGTTCAGCGCTTTCGAGTCGTACAACTATCCCCATTTGGCGTACGCTGGTATCGAGATACGCTACCACGATGCCGTCATTGCCAAGGCTCCCGTAGGGCGCACGCTCTCGGTACGTCCACATTTTGACCCCCACGTAGCCGTATTGAAGCTCTTCCCAGGAATCACGCGCGAGGTCGTCGAAGCGGTGCTCTCCGTCCCCTCCCTACGTGGGGTGGTCATCGAGACCTTCGGCAGTGGCAACGCCCCGATGATGCCGTGGTTCATTGAAGCATTACGTGCTGCCGTAGCGCGTGGGGTGGTCATTGTCAACGTGACACAGTGCGTCACGGGTTACGTCGATATGACACGCTACGAGACAGGGGTACTCCTCGAGAAAATCGGCTTGGTCAGTGGGCGAGATGCCACGACTGAGGCTGCTCTAACGAAGCTGATGTACCTCTTTGGTCAAGGATTCTCCTCGGAGGAAGTGAGCCACTTGATGTCCATCCCCCTACGTGGAGAGATGAGCTTGGACCAAGAAATGGAGGGGTTCTCTCGCGAGATTTCCATCTACCGCCGATAGCAAGGCGCACCTACCTACACCGCAATTCCACGAATGATAAGATTTATGTGTCTCTCCAGTGGGAGCAGTGGGAACTGCTACTACCTCGGAGACGAAGCGGGGGGCTTCCTCATCGATGCGGGAATCCCTATCCGTACTATTACCAAGACCCTCAAGAGCGAAGGTATACCGCTGGATGGCGGTACGATCCACGGCGTCATCGTCACGCACGACCACGCCGATCACATCCGTACGGTCGGCATTATCGGGGGCGTCTATCACCTCCCGGTCTATGCTACACGCTTAGTGCACGACAGCATCGCGCATAGTCGCTTTGTGCAAGACCCCATAGGGGCATCACGCCGGGATATTAAGATTCACGAGCCGTTCACTGTCGCAGGCTTCACGATCGAACCCTTCCCTGTGCCACACGACAGTGCAGAAAATGTGGGCTACCATATTACGAAGGGGGACTTCCGCTTCACGCTCGCTACCGATGTCGGGCACGTCACGGACGACATCGCCCACTATATCGGGCGAGCTAACCATGGTG
>CAKMOP010000109.1 GCA_927910985.1 uncultured Porphyromonas sp.
GCAAGGTGGGTGCTCCCACGACCATACGGCGAGCGAGACTTTTTCGGCAAAGCTCTTGGAGCCTAGAGCTGGGCAAGACTCCAGTCGCAGGTTTACGAGTCGGCGGGATGACCTCTCTATTGTCATATTATCCCCTGCTGTCCCTACGGACATACTTCGCTAAATACATCTCTCGGCGTAGGGCACTCGAGGGACAGTGCTGCATGAAGGGAATATAGCTGGGGGCGGAGAGGGTGAAGAGCCAGCCTTCGCCCTTACCTTCCTTCTCTGCTAATTCACGAGCCACAGCGAGGGTGGAGTGGGGAAGTCCTTCGATGGAGGTAGCGTCTTCGACGAAGAGGCGGAAGCGCTGCTGGTCCTTGAGGTTGTTTTGCCCGAAGGTGAGGCTCAGCTCGCTCAGTTCACGTTTGACCTCGCGTAGTCGCTCCTTCTTCTCTGTGGGGAGCTGGGCTCCGCTCTCGCTGAATCCTTCGTAGCATCGCTCGAGGAGGCGCAGGTCTTCGGCGTCGAGCTGGAGGCTTTCGCGTGCCTCCCATACCTGCCGTATGCGCTCGAAGAGGGGCTCGGAGAGGGTGATGAAGGAGGAGAGGGCAGAGAGCGAGGGACTGACTTCTTGGCTGATCTGCATCAGTTCGTCCGTAGCCTCAGCGTGTAGGAGATTGTAGAAGCTCCCTGAGACCCAATCAAGTAGCGCTCCTGAATGCTCGAGGGCGAGGATGGTGTTGGCGAAGGTAGGAGCTTCGGTGGAGCTGATGATTGCCTCTACTTCACGCTGCTTCTCTTCGATAGCCTGGCGGAAGGCGTCACGGAAGTCCTCAGCCTTGAACTGGTCAAAGGCATATGCTCCGTGGGGAAGCTGGCTGGGCTGACAAATACTATTCATTCTCACAAGCGGGATAAATAAAGCAAGCTACCTGCCTTCGTCACGAGCCACGCGAAGGGGCAGGCGAAGGCAGGTAGCCGTATGGAGTACCCCTCTGATGCGTCAGAGCCGCAGGTCGGGATACGTAGGAATCGACGTCTTAGATACGGTCGTTAGAGCCGAGGACGTTGATGATCTTGTGTTCGTAGAGCTTCTTGAGTGACTCACGAGCTGGACCGAGGTACTTACGTGGGTCGAATTCAGCTGGGTTTTCAGCGAAGACCTTACGTACAGCAGCGGTCATAGCCAGACGACCATCGGAGTCAATGTTGATCTTGCAGACGGCGCTCTTAGAAGCCTGACGGAGCTGCTCTTCGGGGATACCGACAGCATCCTTGAGGGCACCACCGAACTTGTTGATCGTAGCGACTTCGTCCTGAGGTACGCTGGACGAACCGTGGAGTACGATGGGGAAGCCAGGGATCTGCTTTTCGATCTCAGCGAGGATGTCGAAGCGGAGGGGGGGAGGTACGAGGATACCGTAGCATCACGCTTGCATTGCTCGGGCGTGAACTTGTTAGCACCGTGCGACGTACCGATGGAGATAGCCAGAGAGTCAACACCCGTCTTGCTGACGAAGTCGATGACTTCTTCAGGCTCGGTGTAGGTGTGGTGCTCAGCTACGACATCATCTTCGATACCAGCGAGGACACCGAGTTCACCTTCGACCGTGACGTCGAACTGGTGAGCGTACTCAACGACCGAACGCGTCAGAGCAACGTTCTCGTCATAGGGGAGGTGCGAACCGTCGATCATCACCGAGGAGAAGCCCATTTCGATACAGCTCTTGCAGAGCTCGAGGCTATCACCGTGGTCGAGGTGAAGGGCGATCTGAGGATTGGGGCAACCCAGCTCCTTAGCGTATTCGACAGCACCCTGAGCCATGTAGCGCAGGAGCGTCTGGTTAGCGTACTTACGTGCGCCGCTGGATACCTGAAGAATGACAGGAGACTTCGTTTCGACTGCAGCGCTGATGATAGCCTGCAGCTGCTCCATGTTATTGAAGTTGAATGCTGGGATAGCGTAGCCACCCTTGACAGCCTTAGCGAACATATCGCGGGTGTTCACCAGACCCAGTTCTTTGTAACTAACCATTACTGTTGCTATTTATAGGTTGATAGTTGATTCGTTGACTATTATCTGTTACAAAGGTAAGACAAATATATGTAAATTGGGTGGGTATAATTAAGTTTTTCAGGAAAGTAAGGAGCTTCGTCCTAAGGAGTAAGCCTGCACGGGGTAGTAGAGCTTGATGCTTAGGCTATTTATGGCTCTTCGTTCACCATCTTCCCAAGGTTGGAACGAAGGATTTCCCTCTTTGGAGCAATTCCTTTCCACCCGTTGGAAAGTTGGTGTTCCTCCTCTGATAGCAGGGTGCTTGCTCCTATAAATAATGCTACACAAGAGTATTAGGTGGGGAGAATAAGCCTGAATATGCGGCAAGACTCCGCCCCGATCGTCTCTACATAGCGTGGACGGTCGGGGCGGAGTTGTGGTTGATAAGGAGCTCTGTTCGGGTGGGTTAGAGGTTGTAGCTGAGTCCGATAGCTAAGGCCATGAGGTCGGGGTAGCCTGGGACGAAGGTCGTCGCTATGTCGAGCTTGGGGCTGAGAGCAAACTTATATTCCAACTCGCCTCCGTACCAGAGGAACTTACGCTGCCACTTGTCCGTGGGGCTGCCCTCGAAGTACTTCGTGTCGACGTACCCTGGTAGGCTGTACCAGTTGCGTCGATAGATCCATGTCGGCCCGATACCGCCGTAGAGGCGATGCCGCCCGATGTGGAAGATACGAGCACGTAGGCCGATGCTCGTCACACCAGCGAGCTGGGCGGTGCAGTCAGCATAAAGCCCTTGGATACCCTTGACGGAGAGGATCTCGGGGATAATGAAGTACTCGTAGGAGAGTAGGGCGCCCAGATCAACGACAAAGTAAGCCTCGGGATCCAGCCGGTTCGGCATCAGCTTGGCATTGGGTCTCCCGCTCAGAGGATGAAAGCTCAGGCCCATGAACTTCAGACTGATGTTTTGGCGGCTCTGCCCTTGTAAGGGTAGTGAGCAGAGGAAAAGTCCAATGAGGGCGTATAGGAAATGGTGTATACGCATAGATGAGGGGGGGATAAAAGCGTAGCGCCAGCTTCTACGTAGAGCAAGGAGATTGCCGTTGGGGAAGCTGACGCTACATACTACTTAGGCAGGGATATGTTCCTTAGCGTCGGGGCTTGGAGCCCATCTCTATGGTGAGCTTGCCGTGCGGATGGATATCCTTGTGCGTGAAGGTGAGGCTCTTGGTGATGTCTCGCCCGTTGATAGAGGCTTTCTGCACGTACTTATTCTCCTTGCTGTTGTTACGCACCTCGATGGTGAAGGTGCCCTTGGGAAGCTGGATCTTCGCCATATCTACCAGAGGACGACCGATAGTATATTCGGCCTTCCCTGGGCAGACCTGATAGAAGCCTAAGGCACTGAGGACGTACCACGCCGACATCTGACCGCAGTCCTCGTTGCCGATGATGCCGTCAGCCGTGGGCTTGTAGAAGTGGCGCAGGACGGTGTCGAGGATAGCTTGCCCCTTGTGTGGCGCAGAGGTGTAGTTGTAGAGGTAGGCAATGTGGTGGCTGGGCTCGTTGCCGTGTGCATACTGCCCGATGAGACCCGTGATGTCGCCCGACTGCTCAGCTCCATCGATGCGTGAGGACGTGGTGAAGAGGGTGTCCAGGTTGCGCTCCAGTACCTGACGTCCGCCCATTAGCTTGAGGAAGCCCTCCATATCGTGGGGGGCATAGAAGCTCCACTGATAGGCATTCCCCTCGGTATAATCGCTCTTCTCGTGGGCGGAGAAACGAGGGTTGAAGGGCTTGAGGAAAGAGCCATCGCCCTTGATGGGGCGCATGAGGTTCGTCTCACGGTCCCAATAGCGGCGGTAGTAGAGACCACGTTGGTCATATGCCTTAGCCACGGAGTCAAGGCCAGCAGCCTCGGCGATACGTGCGATACACCAGTCATCGTAGGCCATCTCTACGCCCCAGCTGACGCTCTCAGGAACGGAGTCGCAGGGGATGAAGCCGTAGCGTTCCTTGTAATAAGGGTGGCGTGTGATGAGGTCGAGCTCCCGTGTGCCAGCGAACTTTTCAGCTAAGTCAGCACGATAGATTGAGCTACGCTGTGCAGCTTCTGTCCAGTGACGTAGGTCTTCCTTTGTGGTAAGACCCTTGGCGACGAGGTCTGCAAGGATGCTCACCGAGTGGTAGGCAGGCATACAGCCCGTATAGTTCGAGGCGAGTGGCCAGCGTGGGAGGATTGTGCCTTCATCGTAGTCACTGACGAGGCTCTTGCCGTAACGCAGGGCTTGCTCGGGATCAATGATGGTGAGCAGAGGATGCAGGGCGCGATAGGTATCCCAGATGGAGAAGACGGTGTAGTGACCTTCTTCGGGCTGGGGATTCGTATGAATAGCCTTGTCCATACCACGGAAGCTACCATCGACATCCTGATAGTTGAAGGGAGCGATATGCGAGTGATAGAGTGCGGTGTAGAAGTTGGTCAGAACCGCAGTATCGGCGGTCTTGATGCGAATCTTGCCAAGGAGGTCAGCCCAGATGCGGCGGCTCTCGGTACGGACGGCTTCGAAGTCCCAGTGGGGAAGCTCCTCCTGTAGGTTGCGCTCAGCACCTTCGGGGGAGACGGCGGAGAGCCCGACCTTCACGAGGTAAGGAGTACTTCCCTTGGGGAGGAAAAGGTGGAGCTTGAGGTCGGCTGTGTCGTGCTTGACGGCGAAGCCTGAGCTAAGCTGCTGGCGCATTCCATCACGATAGAGCACGATGCTGTCGGCAGGGGTGGAGAGACGAAGGATATAGCTCATCTGATGATGCTCCGCCCAGCCCTTGGTATAGTACGTGCCGACGAGGGTCGAGTCATTGACCACATGCAGGTCATTCCCTACTACTTTGTGTCCCCAGTTGGGCTGGAGGATGTGCCCGAGGTCAAGGAGAAGCTTGCGGTCGGTACTGTCGGCGTAGGTGGCACGTAGTAGACCAACGCGATCGGTCGAGGTGAGCTCAGCCTGAATGCTGAAGTTCTTCAAGCGTACGGAGTAGTAGCCTGGGGAGGCCGTTTCTTCGGTCTTGTCGAATTGCGCCACAGGGCGTAGCGTGTCGGCTCCACTATAGGGGAGCACGGCGACATCGCCGAGGTCACCAATCCCTGTCCCCGAGAGGTGGGTGAGGCTGAAGGCATAGATGACGCTATCTGAAGCGTGGTAGCCACTGCTGGCATCCCAGCCGATGAGGTGCGTGTCGGGGCTGAACTGCACCATCGCATTGGGGCGTGTTGCCCCAGGGAAGGTGTGCCCGTGTTCGCCCGATCCGATAAACGGATTGACGAAGCTCAGGAGATCTTCGTTAGGTCCTACGCCCGTCGTCTTCGACGAGCAGGAGGAGAGGACGCTTGCCCCCATAAAGAGGGCTGCTGAGCAGGCAAGCAGCCCTCTCAGCGAACGGATGAATAGATGCATAAGATGGGGTAAATAGGACTTAGCTTTGGCTGGAGAAGGCAGCGGCGAAGAGGCGCATCTGACGGAGCATCGATACCAGTCCGTTGGAGCGCGTAGGAGAAAGGTGCTCCGAGAGTCCGATCTCTTTGATGAAGTACAAGTCGGAGTCAAGGATGTCCTGCGGTGTCTGATTGTCTAAGACACGTAGGAGTAGGCTGACAATCCCCTTGACGATGATGGCATCACTCTCTCCTCGAAAGTGCACGCGCTCGCCGTCGAAGTGAGCGGTGATCCACACGCGACTCTGACAACCCTCTATGATGTTAGTCGGTGTCTTGTCGCTCTCGGGGAGTGGCTCTAAGGTGTTGCCGAGGTCGATGATGAGCGCATAGCGATCCATCCAGTCGTCCAGGGCGGAGAAGTCTTCTATAATCTCGTCTTGTAGTTCGTTGATAGTAGGCATAGAGTATGGGTGAGTGTTAGATATCTCCTCTGAGGGTCGTGGCTACAGTCTCGCCGACAGCGCGGAGCGTCTCCTTGCTGATGACGCCCATTGTATCCCCCGAGGTGTGCCAGTGTGCCCCGAAGCCAGTGGCTCTATTCGGGTCAAAGTTGATGATGTCTACCGAAGGAATGCCTCTCTGGCGAATGACGGGGCCGTGGTCATCGGTCATCTGTGAGCCATCGGCTTGTACGAAGTAGTACACCCCAGCCCAAGCTGAGCAGCTGTCTGCCACAGGGGAGGAGAGTAGGGGGGCGAGCATAGTCCTTTGAGAGTCCTTCCCAGTAGAAGCGAGCCCCTTGCGCTCCGACCATATCGAGGAGGATGCCCCACTTCGCTTTGTAGTCGCTTTGGTGAGGGTGCTTCGCCCAGTATTGCGAGCCCAAGCACCAGCTGTCCTCGTCGTTGCTTTGTCCTCCATCTTCGAGGTCGAAGAAGACGAAGTCTAAGGCTTTCCCCGAAGGCTGAAGGCTCTCCTGACGCGCCAGCTCGAGCAAGACAGCTACGCCACTGGCACCGTCATCTGCCCCTTGGATAGCGAGGGTTTGACGCTGGGCGATGGGATCTTGGTCGGCTACTTGTCGGGTATCCCAATGTGCCATCAGCAGGATGCGGTCGCTCCCTTCGGGCGTGCGTGTAGCGATGATGTTCGTTCCCTGAGCCGACTTGCCGAAGTGATCCTTCCCCTCGAAGTGCTGCAAAGTGACCTCGTAGCCCCAAGCACGAAGCTTCTCTTCGATCCATTTTCCCGTGGCTTGATGCCCTGGACTATTCGGGGTACGTACCCGAAGGCTACCTGTTGCTGTGTATAGAGGTAGGCGGAGTCGGCATCGAAGGGGGCTGCTGTGAGCCCTTGCTCTTGGATGGTGCTATCAGTGCTATCGGCACTTTGTGCTTGGCTGGTCGTCCCACTGCAGCTGATGAGAGCCGAGGAAAGACCAATGGTGAGGAGGTGGACAAGGCGTGTCGGACGCATAATCTTCTTGCTCTGTGAGGAAGGTGGATGGGTGAAGGTACTTAGAATACCGAGGGCTGGTTGGGTTCGATGACGAGTTCACTCAGTGGACGCTTGGGTACGTGGTGGCGACCAGCTTCATCCCTCCAATAGCGGACGTCGTCGGCACTGCGAGCTTCTTCGAGGATGATCTCTTCGTGAGGCTTCCCAATAGCTACGATGGCGTTGATGGAGAGGTGTGTAGGTAGGTCGAGGCGGCGTGTGATCTCACCCTTGCCGTGTCCCGAGAAGATGCAGATGCCGTAGCCAGCTTCGGTGGCTAAAAGTCCTAAAGCCTGGAGCTGGATCCCTTCGTCAAAGCGTGCTGCTGGAGCAATGTGAGTGTCGATGAGCTGCAGGAGGTAGGCGCGTGGACGCTCCCCGATGGCTGGCCCTTCCCATTCGGGAAGCATAGCAGCCCAGTGCTGGAGTGCGGTGATCTCGTGGCAGAGCTCTTCATCGGTGATGATGATGTACTTCAGGGGCTGGACGTTGCGAGCCGAAGGGGTTTGGCGGACGATGTCGAGCCAGCGGAGTATCTGTAGTCGGTCAATAGCTACCGCTTCGTCAAAGCGACGGTAGGTGCGGTTCTGCTTGATGAGCGTCTCGATGAGTGAGGACATAGTAGTGCGTGTAGATTAGTATTCGGGTAGCGCAAAGAGTCGGCGAGCATTCTCGCTGGTCTTCGCAATTAGTGTGTCGTCTGATAGCTGGTAGCAGCTGGCGACAAAGCTTGCTGTATGGGGGAGGAAGGCAGGCTCATTGCGCTTGCCACGCTTAGGTACAGGAGCTAAGTAGGGTGCATCGGTCTCTAAGACGAGGCGGTCTAAGGGAATGGAGCTGACGTATTCCTTGAGCATGCTGTTCTTGAAGGTCACTACGCCATTAATACCAATATAAAAGTGCTCAAAGGATTAGGGCTTCTCTGAGCTCCTCTTCTGTGCCGGTGAAGCTGTGGAATACGCCTCGGAGCT
>CAKMOP010000110.1 GCA_927910985.1 uncultured Porphyromonas sp.
ACGTTCCACGTGGAACAACCCACACACAATAGCGAGGACACGCCACGCCCCACGCAAGAAACCCGTATCTTTGCAGCCGAAGAAATCAACTAAAAAAAAACGGATGCTCAGCGAAGACTTGCTCTACGAAAAGGAAGACGAAATCTACGATAAGATAGACACTCCCCTCTTCCACCTCATCGGTCAGGCGGCGGACGAACTCGGCGTAGATGCCTACATCGTCGGCGGCTACGTGCGTGACCTCCTCCTCTATCGCCCCTCTAAAGACATCGACATCGTCTCCATCGGACGAGGCATTGACCTGGCGCAAGCCGTCGCGGGGCGACTTGGGCGTGGCGCACACATCTCCGTCTTCGCGCGCTTCGGCACGGCACAAGTCAAGCAGGGCGACTTAGAATTGGAGTTCGTAGGCGCGCGCCGTGAGAGCTACTCTCCCGACAGCCGTAAGCCGTTTGTCGAAGACGGCACATTAGAGGAAGACCAGGAGCGGCGCGACTTCACCGTCAATGCGCTGGCCGTTTGTCTCAATGCCGACCGCTTCGGTCAACTCGTAGACCCCTTCGATGGACTGCACGACATGGAGGCGCTCACCCTGCGTACGCCACTCGCCCCCGACATCACATTCAGCGACGACCCGCTGCGTATGATGCGCGCCATCCGCTTTGCCTCCCAGCTCGGCTTCTTCATCGACCCCGACACCTTCGCCGCCATCGGGAGGAACGCCCCACGCATCGAGATTGTTTCTGCCGAACGCATCGCCACCGAGTTCAACAAGATCCTCCTCTCCCCTCGCCCATCCATCGGCCTCGAACTCTTTGAGAAGACCGGACTGATGAAGCTCGTCTTCCCCGAGCTCCTTGAGCTGAAGGGTGCCGAGACGCGCGATGGCATTGGGCACAAAGACAACCTCACCCACACCTACAAGGTCGTGGACAATATGGCCAAAGCCTTGGCCGCCTCACCTCGCCGTGGGGAGGAGATGAACCTATGGCTTCTGTGGGCTGCGCTCCTGCACGACATCGGCAAGCCGCGCACGAAGCGGTTTGACCAGCGCTTGGGGTGGACGTTCCACAACCACAACTTCATCGGGATGCGGATGGTCTCGAAGATATTCCGCCGCCTGCGCCTACCCCTTGACCACAAGATGCACTACGTGGAGAAGCTCGTCGACCTGCACATGCGCCCTGCGACGCTCGTGGACGAAGGTGTGACCGACTCGGCCGTGCGCCGCTTACTCTTCGAAGCAGGGGACGACATCGACGACCTGATGCTCCTCGTCGAAGCCGACATCACCAGCAAGAACCCCCAGCGTGTACGCAAGTACCTCGACAACTATAAGCTCGTTCGCCAGAAGCTCGTCGACATCGAAGAGAAGGACCGCATCCGCAACTTCCAGCCACCGATCTCCGGGCAGCTCATCATGGACACCTTCGCTCTGGCTCCTTGCCGCGAGGTAGGACTTATCAAAGATGCCATCAAGGACGCCATCCTCGAGGGTGTCATCCCCAACGAATATGAGCCCGCCTACGCCTTCATGCTTCACGAAGCAGCCACCCTCGGCCTTACCCCAGCGAAGAAGTAAGCAGCGCATGCCCACGCCACGCTTCACTCACCACAGCCCCCTACTCCACCTCGCTCGTGGATGTAGCTGTGGTATATTATCTGTACCTTTGCGCCGTAAAAAAGAATAGTCCAACGACGTCTGATTGCTTAGAAAAAAGGAATATATTTTATGATTGTAACAAAGCGCGCCAACGATCCCATCTGGACAAACATCTATGCGTACGCCCAGCTACCAAGTGAGCTGCGTAGACTCGATGAGATCGCTCACAACCTGTGGTGGGTATGGACCCCAAAAGCTCAAAACCTCTTCCGTCGCATCTCTCCCGAGCTGTGGGAATCAACAGAAGGCAACCCCGTCACCCTCACACGTCTGCTCTCCGAAGAGGAGATGGATGCACTCGTAGCGGACAAGGACTTCATGGCTCAGCTGGACGAAGTCTATACCGACTTCCGGGCCTATATGAGCGAGCCTGCTGACGCTGTACGTCCCTCTGTCGCCTACTTCAGTATGGAGTACGGCCTGACGAACATCCTCAAGATTTACTCCGGTGGTCTCGGCGTCTTGGCTGGTGACTACCTCAAGGAAGCCAGCGACAGCAATGTCCGCCTGACGGCTGTCGGCTTCCTCTACCGCTATGGTTACTTCACCCAGAGCCTCAGCCCCGAAGGGCAGCAGCAAGCCGACTACGAAGCGCAGGACTTCACACAGCTCCCCATCGAGCAGGTCTTCGAAGCTGATGGTCAGACACCGCTCATTCTCGAAGTACCCTACGCCAACCACACTGTCTTCTGCCACGTCTGGAAGGTCAATGTAGGGCGCATCAGCCTCTATCTCCTCGACACCGATATCCCGCAGAACAGCGAATGGGATCGCCCCATCACGCACAAGCTCTATGGTGGCGACTGGGAGCACCGCATGAAGCAAGAGTATCTCCTCGGGCTCGGTGGTGTGCTTCTGCTCAAGCGTCTCGGTATCTCCAAGGATGTCTACCATATGAACGAAGGGCACGCAGCCTTCATGAGCGTACAGCGTCTCCTTGACTATGTTGAAGGCGAGCACCTTCCCTTCGACGAAGCTCTCGAGCTCGTCCGCGCTTCGTCCATCTACACCTGTCACACGCCTGTCCCTGCTGGTCACGACTACTTCGATGAGGAGCTCCTCGGCAAGTACCTTGGTCATCTGCCCGCACGCCTCGGCATCTCGTGGCACGACTTCGTCAGCCTCGGCCGTGAGCACCCAGAGAGCAATGAGAAGTTC
>CAKMOP010000111.1 GCA_927910985.1 uncultured Porphyromonas sp.
CCTTATGTAGTAGTGAAAGTGGTCTTGGGGGATAACAATGGGTTGTCTATAGGGCAAGTAGAGCGAATAGATATTGCTCGGTATAGGAAGCTCTATGAGTCACGACGACGACCTATATTGCTCAGCGTTGCGACCAATATAGGTCGGCATTTGGAGCAATATAGGTCAGCGTCGTGAGCAATATAGGTTGATCCGCTCTCCAATATAGCTTCATCAGCGGGTCTCTATGCTACTATTATAGTAGGTATAGGAAGGGGGGCGAGAAGCGTGCCGAGTGGAGCGTCTTTTCCCGTAGGTCGGGAGTGGAGTCAGCACGCTATCAGTGCACCTGATCCATAGGAACTGTATTGGTAAGCTCTGAATGCGGGCAGGGCGTAAACGGTGATATTCACTATCTTTGCACCTTACAGATATTATATACCAACAAGAAGTATTGACTACGATGAATAAGACCTCCTTGCCTTCTCCTTGCTATATCCTCGAAGAGGACCTGCTTCGCAGGAATCTTTCCCTTATCCGTGATGTGGCACAGCGAGCTGGTGTTGAGGTCATCTTGGCGTTCAAGGCCTACGCGCTTTGGAAGACTTTCCCAATTATTCGTGAGTATGTGCCTCACAGCACGGCCAGCTCGATTTACGAAGCTCAGTTAGCGTACGAGGAAATGGGGGCAAAGGCACACACCTTCAGCCCAGCTTATACGCCTGAGGAGTTCCCGACGATCTTACGTTATAGTTCGCACGTGACCTTCAACTCGCTGAGCCAAATTGAGCACCTGCGCCCCTTGATGCCTCAGGATGGGAGCGTCTCCTTCGGTCTGCGTATCAACCCCGAGTATTCGGCCGTGGAAACGGATCTATACAATCCGTGTTCTCCTGGATCACGTTTCGGCGTGCCAGCCTCAGAGCTGGAGGAGCTCCCTGCGGGTATCGAAGGCTTCCACTTCCATTCCCTCTGCGAGGGGACGGCGGAAGACCTGGAGAAGACGCTGGAAATCATCGAGCAGAACTTCGGTTGCTTCCTGCCTCAGCTCAAGTGGCTCAATATGGGCGGTGGGCATTTGATGACGCGCCGTGACTATGATGTCGAGCATTTGGTGCGTGTGCTGCGTGCCTTTGGAGAGCGTCATCCGCAGTTGCACCTGATCTTGGAGCCAGGGAGTGCCTTTGGTTGGCAAACGGGTTACTTGACCTCCTCCGTCGTAGATATAGTAGAGCATCACGGCATTCGCACCGCGATCGTAGATGTCTCCTTCACCTGCCATATGCCAGACTGTCTCGAGATGCCTTACAAGCCCGCCATTCGTGGAGCTCGTACGACCGACAAATATTGCCCCGAGGCGTATAGCTATCGCATTGGGGGGAATAGCTGTCTGAGTGGTGACTTCATCGGCTACTGGGAGTTTGATCGACCCTTAGCTATAGGGGATGCGATTATCTTCGAAGATATGCTCCACTATACGACCGTGAAGACGACGATGTTTAATGGCATCGCGCACCCCAGCATCGCCCTGCGCCATAGTGACGGCTCCATCGAGATGCTACGTGAATATAGCTACCAAGACTACAAGAGCCGTATGGACTAAGTCGACCTTCGTGTGGTCGAAGAACGATACTGAGAATTATGGGATTATTCGGACTCTTCTCTAAGAAGAAGAAAGAGACGCTCGACGAAGGGCTCTCTAAGACTAAGGAGAATGTCTTCTCTAAGCTGGCGCGCGCGTCGCTGGTCGCACCACGGTCGATGACTCCGTACTGGATGACCTCGAGGATATCCTCGTCACCAGTGATGTCGGTGTCGAGACGACCCTCAAGATTATCCGTCGCATCGAGGAGCGCGTAGCGCGAGATAAGTATGTCTCTACCTCGGAGCTGACGGGCATCCTGCGCAGTGAGATCGCTGCCCTACTGACGGAGAATGGATCGACTGATGGGGAAAGCTTCGTGCTCCCAGCTGGCAAGAAGCCCTATGTCATTATGGTAGTCGGAGTCAATGGGGTAGGGAAGACTACCACCATTGGGAAGCTGGCGTACCAATTTAAGCAGCAGGGCTATTCGGTGATGCTCGGTGCTGCCGACACTTTCCGTGCGGCGGCCATTGAGCAGCTGGATATCTGGGCCAAGCGTGTCGACGTACCTATTATACGTCAGCATATGTCGGCTGATCCAGCTTCTGTCGCCTTCGATACGCTGAGTGCTGCCGTCAAGGCTGGCTCCGATGTCGTCATCATCGATACGGCTGGTCGCCTACATAATAAGGTAGGACTGATGAACGAGCTGACAAAGATCCGCCGTGTGATGCAGAAGGTCGTGCCCGATGCTCCCGATGAAGTGCTCCTCGTCTTGGATGGCTCGACGGGGCAGAACGCCTTTGAGCAGGCCAAGCAGTTCACTGCCGCCACCGAAGTCAACGCCCTGGCTGTCACGAAGCTCGATGGCACTGCTAAGGGTGGTGTCGTCATCGGTATATCCGACCAATTTAAGATCCCAGTGAAGTACATTGGGCTGGGGGAAGGGATCGAAGACCTCCAGCTCTTCAGAAAGAAAGAATTTGTAGACTCCCTATTCGGAGAATGAGAAAGAACCAAGTAGATGTCATTACGCTGGGTTGCTCTAAGAATCTTGTCGACTCAGAGCAACTTATCCGCCAGTTCCTCGCCAATGGCTATGTCGTGCACCACAATTCCAGTGCTGTCAATGGGGAAATCGTAGTACTCAACACCTGTGGCTTCATCGGTGATGCACAGGAAGAGTCCATCAATATGATCCTTCGGATGGTCGAGGCAAAGAAGACCGGCCGTATCGGACAGGTCTATGTGATGGGGTGCCTCACGGAGCGATTTATGGACGAGCTGAAGGTGGAGATCCCAGAAGTCGATGGCTATTATGGTAAGTTCAATTGGAAGAACCTCCTCTCTGACTTAGGCAAGGCCTACCACAATGATCCGCTCGGCGGCAACCGAAGCATCACGGACACCGCAGCACTATGCCTATATGAAGATCTCGGAGGGCTGTAATCGTAGCTGCTCCTACTGCAGCCATCCCCATCATCACGGGGAAGCATCAGTCACGCCCTGTGGAAGACCTGGTAGCTGAAGCACAGTCGCTGGTCGCTTCGGGGGTCAAGGAGATTCAGCTCATTGCTCAGGACCTGACCTTCTATGGGCTTGACCTCTATAAGAAGAATAGCTTAGCGGAGCTACTCCAGCGTCTCTCTGATATCAATGGCTTGGAATGGCTGCGCCTGCACTATGCCTATCCTGCAGACTTCCCTCGTGAGATCCTATCTGTGATGCGCGAGCGAGAGAATATCTGCAACTATCTGGATATTGCCCTGCAGCACATCAGCGACCCGATGCTACGTGCGATGCGTCGCCGTGTCTCGAAGGCAGAGACCTACGACCTCCTGCGCTATATGCGCCAGGAAGTGCCAGGTATTCACTTGCGTACAACGCTGATGACGGGACACCCAGGGGAGACGGAGCAGGACTTCGAGGAACTCCTGCAGTTCGTCCGTGATATACGCTTCGACCGTATGGGCGCTTTTGTCTACTCGCACGAAGAGGGAACCTATGCTCATAGTACCTATCCCGATGATATTCCTCTTACGGTCAAGCAGGAGCGTATGGATCGACTGATGGCTACACAAGAGCAGATTGCTTCGGAGCTGAATACCGCCAAGATCGGACGCACCTTCAAGACCCTCATTGACCGCAGTGAGGAAGAGTACTTCGTAGGGCGTACGGAATATGATTCGCCCGAGGTAGACCAAGAGGTCTTGATCTCCAAGCTGAATGCTCCTCACCTCGAAGTGGGGAACTTCTACCCTGTAGAGATTACCTCTGCCGATACCTTTGACCTCTATGGACGACTGGGCCAGTAATTATGCTACAAGAGGAACTCTGGTACATACGTCTTGCTGAGCAGGCTGCACTACAGCCTGATACCTCCTTGCTCCTATGGCGCGCCCTGGTCCAGCAGGTGGAGCAGCGACTGCTCTCAGGGCTCTCGCTGACCTTCCCCGAAATAGGTGAATGGCGACTGGAGGAGCATAGAGAATATGTAGCACGTACCGAAGAGGGTAAGCAGTGGCTCATCCCCCCACGCTTGACGCTGGGCGTACGCCCCGTAGAGGAGCGCAGTGTCACGAGTATCTCCATTGACCTCCTGCGTGATGCACTCTCTGAAGCTACCCAAGTCTCGGTAGGGCAGGTTGCGACTTGGCTGCGTGCTATTCCACAATTGTGGCGCACGCTCTCCGAAGAAGGAAATCAAGTCGTCTGGACTGGACTGGGGAGCTTCACCCCGATCCTTGAGGATAGAGAGTTGGTGGGCTATCGATTCTTACCTGCAGAAAGTCTTTGTGCTTCGCTCAATAAGCCATTCAGTATGTTTGTGCCTGTGGAGCTCGCTGCTTCCACATCGACCGCAGACTTAGAGCTACACGAACAGGTGCAGTTGGCTGAGCTGGCTGAGACGAAGCCCATTACGATTTTCTTTGCTCGCCAACAGCCTCACGTAGAGGATCTTCCCATATCAGCTTCCGAAGAGTCGGACGTGGT
>CAKMOP010000112.1 GCA_927910985.1 uncultured Porphyromonas sp.
GGGTAACTTAGCCGGAGCAGAACTCGGCGTCTGGGTGGCACACGGCGAAGGGAAGTTCGACCTCCCTTACGCTCCCGACCGCTATCACGTTATCGCGCGCTATGCCTACGATGCCTATCCTGCGAACCCCAACGGCTCGCCCGATGCCATTGCTGGGCTCTGCAGTGCCGACGGCCGCCACTTAGCCCTGATGCCTCACCCCGAGCGTGCCATCTTCCCCTGGCAGTGCGCCTACTATCCTGAGCGCGATAGCCACGAGGTGACCCCGTGGATGCAGGCCTTCCGCAATGCCTACGACTGGTGCTGTGCGCATAGCCGTTAGGCGAAGGCGTAAAGAGACGGAGCCCCGACTTCCTACGATAGGAAGTCGGGGCTCCGCCGTTTGTAGTGTAGGGCTCCGTCTTAGAGCGTGTAGTCAATCCCGATGGAGAAGATTTGATTCTTGCGGGAGTAGACTTCGCGACCTGGTACCTTGATGCCGAGTGCAGGCTGAGCGGCATAGGCTTCGACCGTCTTGGTGTAGTCTCTGTAGCTGGAGATCATATAGGCGAGGTTCAGCTGTGCTTCCTTCGTCAGGTGAAGACCTACGCCAAGCCCATAGGAGGTGGAGCTCATATCGAAGTGGATGTTGCTCTGATAAGCATCGCTCACGCCCTTGCGCGTCAGCTGTACACCACCGCTGACATCGAGCCAGTTGAGGGCGTTCCACTCAAGACCGAAGAGGTACTCATTCGTATTGTGTTCGAGCGCCTTCTGCTTGTCTCCGGCCATCTTTGCCTGCTTCTCGAAGAAGTGATTGTAGCTCACTGCAGCTGTCAGCGTGGGGAGGATGCGGTACGAAGCTCCGATGCCGAGCACGGCAGGCAGGTCGTTAGCGACCTTCGCGCCATCGGCAAACTGCTCCATCCCCGAGTCGTTGGCCTTCGTCGTGTTCTTGACGCGGATGGCGGTGCGGAACTCGTAGCGAGCACCGATATTCAGACCTTCGTAGTTGAAGTTCAGACCGATGATGGGAGCGATCCCAAGGCCGGTTTGCTTGACTTCAATGCGCTTGTCACCCGTCTTTGCGGCTAAGAGAGCGGGGACTTGTGCCACGGCCTGAGCTCTGGTCTTGATGGCGTCGGGCAAGTTTTGGAGAAGAGGTGCAACAGCAGTTGCTCCAGCTGCTATGGCTCCGAAGTAGAGGGGAGCAGCGTGCATCGCCTTGTCTGCGCCGTTGACCTGAATGTCGCGGATGTAACCCGAGTAGGTGTTGTAGGCATAGCTCAGGCGTGCTCCGAGGTAGGCACTGAGGTGCTGGTTGATCTTGTAGCTGGCACCTACCTGCAGACCAAAGACTCAATACTGTAGCCCTCCTGAGCTGGCTATTTACGGAATACTTATTGACGGCCTGAAGTGGTGCGAGGAGCTTGCTGATTCCAGCCTTTTTGTCGGCTGAGAGAAGTGCTTCAGGGGCGGCGCTGAGTCCGCCAGCCATCTGCCCAATAGCTCCAGTGATGGCGGGGATCATTGCTACTTCGGCTTCGAACTGTGGAAGTCCGTTAGAGAAGCTTGCCTTGCCACCGCCACCGAAGATGCCAGCGACCGCGGAGAATGCCCAGTCACCCTGCTTGTACGAAGCCATCAGAGTAGGGACGATGGGCGCGGTAGCCTTCCCCTCAAAGCGCTTGGTCGCTACGGTCTCCTGACTGGAGTAGGGACCTGTGTAGTTGGCAGAGTAGGCGAAGGGTGCGAAGGAGGCAGTGATGTCACGGCGCTGGAGTACCGTTTGGCTATTGATTGAGAAGCGCCAGCCGTCATTGGCGAAGACGAGGCCGGCGGGATTGTAGTAGGCTGCGTCAATGGCCAGTGAAGCGTTACGAGCCAGGCTACGCTGGTAGAGGGCGTGGAGGCTGGTGTTGTTCAGCAGGCCGCCAGCGTGTGCGGCCGAGGCCGTCGTGAGGGCGATGAGCCCAAGGAGAAGGGTTTTCTTCATATAATATAGGATGATTTCTCTGCTCATCCAGGGAGAAGCTCCCTGCAGAGACGGCACAAAGATAGGTAAATGTGCACACTTCTTTGAGATGTGTGCTATTTCTTCGTGTGTATATGTCACGGAGCTAAAGAAAAAAGGGCTTCCGTAGTGCGCACTATCGGAAGCCCTTGAAGGGGTTGGTCAGAGACCTAAAGCAAGAGGTTTAGCCTACGTATTCGTCAGAAACACTCAGCTTAGCACGGCCCTTAGCGCGGCGAGCTGCGAGTACGCGACGACCGTTAGCCGTAGCCATACGTGCACGGAATCCGTGCTTATTCTTTCTCTTGCGGTTCGATGGTTGGAACGTTCTTTTCATCTCGTTGTCTAATATATTAGTTGCTTATACTTTGCTATGTTCTGCAATTTGAGCCACAAAGATAGCGAATTTTATCCAACCACGTCGTGAGGAGTGTAGGGGTATATTTCATTGCACCTTCCTTCGCTACGGCTAAGGTCTTCTGCGTAGCTCTTGGCTGAGTCCTTTCTGTCGTGCTAAAATAATTCCCTTCTTGGACGGGATATCCTCTTTTCGTCCTGTGGAACGAAGGGTTTCCACTCCGTGGAAAGTCATCGTTCCACCTTTTGGAAAGTACTCGTTTCAAAGGAGGAATGAGGGAATAGGTAATCGTCTGCGCTCTGGAGGAGTAGATCATCGTCAGGCCTCTGAGGGAATGTTGGTGCTCGCTATTTATATGTCTACTGTCGTGTTTCTTTTCGTCGAATATGTATACCTTTGTATGGCTCAGATAGATGGGGTGGAGATTTGCGTCCCCGTTCTCTGCCTGCAGGCTTTTTAGTATGTCCTGCGTGGGGCGTTGACGTTTGAGAAATAGTCTATCTTAACACATACATCTTATCTCTTATCGAAGCTTTCTAATGAGTACAGATTTTGAGGCCGCTAAGTCAACACCTTTGGTCTCGGTAATTATCCCTGTTTATAAGGTAGAGGACTATTTAGCTGAGTGCGTCGACTCGGTCATTAATCAGACCTACCGCAACTTAGAAATCATCTTGGTGGACGATGGCTCGCCCGATGGCTGTGGCGCAATGTGCGACGCTTATGCCGTGCAGGATGAGCGTGTACGCGTCTTACACAAAGAGAACGGAGGGTTGTCTTCAGCCCGCAATGCCGGATTGGAGGTGATGACAGGAGAATGGGTGCTCTTTGTAGATAGTGATGATTGGATAGACCTTGATACTCTGGATACTCTGCTGAATCGCAAAGATAAAAGAGCCGACATTATAGAGTTTGGATACTCCTATAGCTTTGTCGATAGAGAAGAAGAGCAACTGTACTTCGCAGATATGCTGTGTAGCAATAGACAGGCATTGGGTTTACTTGTCGAGGGGCAAAAACCAATGGGGCTTGCTTGGGACAAGCTGTATCGTTCGTCCGTGATAAAGAATCTTCGATTTATCGAAGGTCGCCACTATGAAGATACCCCATTTGTGATAGAGGCTCTGTGGCAAAGCAATTGTTTTCAATATTGTTCTAAGGCTTGTTATCATTATCGACGAGAGCGAGCAGGGCAGATCACTTATGATTTTAATCCCAGCTCGATAGAACATATGTATTTAAATATTGAGGATTTACTGGAGAAGTATACTGATGAACCTGAGCTCAGCTTGTATCTATCTACTTGGTATGTAACCAAGGCAAAGTTGGATTTCTTTATTATGTACTTCAAGTCGAAGAAAGAAAGGGCTGAAGGTGAGCGATTCTTTGCTCGTCATTGGAGGCTCGCTCGGAAGATGCCTTTTATTGCGTCCAGTAAAATACAACGCCTTAGAATGAAGGCTTTTCAACTCTCTCCATTCTTATATACCTATTTAATTGCGCATGTACAGCCGTTCCTTAGACGCTTGTTGAGCATAAATACAGAGGCTGTAAAGTCATAGGTACATACGCTATCTTACTATATGAATAGTACTTCAATCTATCATATCCATTTTTGATGAGTATGGCATCTAATAAAGCTGGAGTAATGCCCTTAGTTTCGGTGATAATACCGATTTATAAAGTAGAGAAGTATCTGGCAGAGTGTGTTGACTCCGTCCTCAATCAGACCTACCGGAATTTGGAGATCATCCTTGTAGATGATGGCTCACCTGATACCTGTGGTGCAATGTGTGATGTCTATGCAGATCAAGATGAGCGTGTACGTGTGCTTCATCTCAGCAATGGCGGTGTGTCTGCCGCTCGCAATAGAGGTATGGATATTGCTACGGGTGAATTTGTTACCTTTATTGATGGGGATGACTGGCTATATAGTGAAGCTATCGAAGGATATATGCAATGCTTTGCACAGCATCCCGAATTGGACTTGGTAGAGTCCCATCTTCATTTTAGCATGTCTGGTATACCTGGTAGTGTAGGTGCAAATCTTGGAGATCCTACAAAGGAGAGCAAAATACTTACAGGTGCAGAACTTATGCGATCGTTCTGTATGGATCCAGGTTCCTTTTCAAATCCCTCTCCTTGTAATAAGTGCTATCGAGCTCAGCTGCTTCAGGGGCATCACTTCCCTGTTGGAGCCTTATGTGGTGAGGATTTGGTATTCTTGCTTCAGCTCTATCCCCATGTAAAGGCTTATTTATTTTGGGAGCAAGTCAATTATTATTATAGAGAGAACCGTGAGGGGGCAACTACAGAGCGGTCTTTCACGAAGCTTCTATCTATGCTTGATGATTGCTATGAGAATTTGAAGAGGCTAATTTTGGATGTAGAGGCTCAAATTGCGAGAGGAGAGACTATGTCAGGGTGCATATCAATGGGAGATTATCGATGTTATCTTCTCTCTCGGTTGGGAAATTACTTAATAGCGCCTCCTTACTTGGAGCTTCGTCGCTCGTCTGTACGCTCCAAGCTTATACCGGTGCAACGCCCCTATGTCAAGTTCTTGACATCAAGACCATACGATACGCCTTATAGGCATATGCGTTTGGCATATCAGGTGATGAAGTTCTCTATACCTTCTATATGCATGTCTACCTACCACTCTTCTTGGGATATATACGTGCGAAGGAAAAGCTGGGTCTACGCCGTTGAAGGCGAGAAGAGCATGGCTGTATGTGAGACAAGGTT
>CAKMOP010000113.1 GCA_927910985.1 uncultured Porphyromonas sp.
GATGAAGCTCCCCGACTCATCGAGATGCTGGGGCGTGATACGTGTTGTCGTGCCGATGGCCGCCTCATCGTAGGGCTGTGCCACACGGATGTAGTTCTCGCTGTGCCCCATCATTCGGCCATCGTAGTTGCCGTGCTCCCAGATGACGGTGAGCTCACGGCCGAGGTTCGCACGGTAGAAGTCTCGCAGTCGTTCTTCGGAGAGGCGCGCTAAGCGTTGGCTACGCTTGTGCTTGTCGCGTGGGGTGACGGTGTGTTCGATAGCTAAGGCTGCCGTGCCTTCTCGCTCGGAGTAGCTGAAGACGTGTAGCTGGGAGAAGGGTAATCCCTCGAGGAAGCGGTAGCAATCTTCGAAGAACTGCTCCTCTTCGCCACGAGTGCCGACGATGACATCTATGCCGATGAAGGCGTGGGGCATCAGCTCACGGATGAGCTCAACACGGGAGCGGAAGAGAGCGGTATCGTAGCGGCGCTTCATCAGACGCAGGACATCATCACTGCCACTCTGTAGAGGGATGTGGAAGTGCGGGGCGATGCGCTGCGACGTGGCTACGTAGCGGATGATGTCTTCGCTGAGGAGGTTGGGCTCGATGGAGCCGATGCGGAAGCGCTCGATGCCTTCGATTTGGTCGAGTGCACGCACCAGGGCGAAGAAGTCTTCCCCTGTACGCCCCTTGCCGAAGTCCCCGATATTGACCCCTGTCAAGACGATTTCTTTGCCACCTAAGTCTGCGATGCGCGCCGCTTCGGTGACAATTTCCTCGATGCTACCACTGCGACTGCGCCCGCGTGCCTTGGGGATGGTGCAGTAGGTACAGTGGTAGTCACAGCCGTCCTGTACCTTGAGGAAGTGGCGGGTACGCTCGTCGGAGGACGAGCTGAGGCGGAAGGTACGGATGTCCTTCGTGTGTCCACGGACGATACTTGCCCCCGTGGTCTTCGCTACTTCGTGGGGTAGGTAGGCGGCGATATCGAGCTTTTTCTCCGCTCCGATGACCAAGTCGACGCCCTCGATACTTGCCACCTCGTCGGGGCTAAGCTGGGCGTAGCACCCCGTGACGATGACGAAGGCGCCAGGATGCTCGCGTGCAGCCTTGCGGATCATCGTACGGCACTTCTTGTCTGCCAGCTCCGTGACCGAACAGGTATTGATGACGCAGATGTCTGCTACCTCACGAGGGCGCACGCTCCTCACGCCTTGAGCCAGGAGGGCACGCCCGATGGTCGAAGTCTCAGCGAAGTTGAGCTTGCACCCCAGCGTGTAGTAGGCGGCTTTCTTGTCTTCGAAGACGGAGGTATCGGTCATCGTTTGGGGGTGGCGAGGAGTCGGAGATAGGGATAAATAGACACAATCAGCGAGAGCCCGAGCCCCGTATAGAAGCCCGTAACAAAGGTCTGGGGTACGAGCTCGAAGGCGCGGAGCGTGATGCCGAGCGTAATCATCACCACCATAATCCCCCACGAAGAGGGGGTGACGCACTGATACCAGCGCAGGCTGTCTGCGCTGCGTAGGGCAAGGGCAGCGAGGTTGCGCCGTACGACACGGCGGAAGATGAAGCCGCCGAAGAAGGCTAAGCTCCCGACGAGCCAAAGGATGCTCCCGAGGATATTAGGCTCACTGCCCCAGCTGACCAGTCCGATACGCAGCACGTTGATGCCTGCGATGAGCCAGAGAAGGGCGGCAAGTCCGTAGAGATGGCGATGGGTCATTCGGTCGAAGAGGAATGAGGTGCAGTGCGAAGGGTTAAGCCTCATCCGTCCACTCGATGTCGATGGACTGGAGCTGGAAGTCTTCGTCGTGAAGGTGCTCGCTGTGCTCTTCGCCGTGGAAGGTCGGAGCGTCGGTGTGGACGTGGCTGGCCGAATGGCACTCTGAGACGGCTGTGCCTGATACCTCTAAGATGGTCTGGCAAAGGGCTTCGGAGACCTTTGCGAAGTCTTCTTCGTAGATGAAGATACGGTGTCGCTCGAGCTTGCCTTCACTCTCTTTGAGCTTCGTCTCCGAGAGGACGATGTATTTGTTGCCCTTGCTGTCGAGCTTTGCGTCAATATAATAGTATCGGGTCCCCGCCTTGAGCTTGCGAGAGGCTAATAGGGTGGAGCCTCCCCAATCTTTGTCCATACTCATAAGTGATCATTCTGCTTTATACGCTACGAAGTTACGCAAATACCTTTATTCCTCAGCTGGTTTGGCTCCCTGGCGTGCGGTGCTACGGCCCTCCTTCGTGCGGCCTCGTATGACTTGCTCCGAAGTGCGCCTCCTTGTGGGTGTCGTCTCTCTCTGGTCTTCCTTCCGAAGGATGGGGTAGCCTCTGTGCACACGTCTGCCGCCGACCATCCGCCGACGGTGCTATGTACCCATATTGGTCGGCATTCCGACCAATATTGGTTACGGCACGGAGCAATATAGGTCGTGTCACGGAGCAATATTGCTCAGCCCTCTGACCAATATTGCTTTTCTTAGGTCGTTCGATTGCTTTGTCCTGCGGCCTTCAGAAAAAGGGGGGTGCTTTGTCAGCTGCTCGTCTTTCTCATCCCATCACTCGCACCCTAATAGTTTCCGCCTTAGGATGGGGATGGCGTGCAGATTTCAGACACTTTGTAGTGGGGGCGATTGCGGCCTTCACAATGTATATAGGGTAAGACGAGAAGAATAGGCTAAATTTGTAAGAGAATTAGCGGGGCTTCCCCCAATCCATTTGCATAGATAGACCAATGACACCTCCTTGCCCTAAGTATCACCTGGCGGAGTTCCCTCACCAGTTCCGCGTGCGCTATCCAGGAAAGACCATCCTGCGCTACTACAATAAGCATAGCGAACGGTGGGAAAAGCTCAACGGCGAGCAAGTCGCTAACCTCTGTCTCTCGGCTGCTAAGGGCTTGGCCTATCTGCAGATCGCCCCTGGAGATCGCATTGCCATCTATTCGCCCAATCGTGTGGGATGTATCGCCACCGAATTAGGGATCTTTATGATGCGCGCCGTCTCGGTGCCTCTCTACGCTACGAGTACGCCCGACCAAGTGGCGTTCATGGTGGAGGATGCGGGGATTGAGACGATGTTCGTCGGTGGTCAGTTCCAGTACAACAACGCCTACGAGGTACAGCAGCGAGGTAGTGCCCTTCGCCGTCTCATCGTCTTTGATCCCGAGGTAGTGTTAGCACCTGGGGACACGACATCGATGTACTTCGATGAGTTCCTACGCCGTGGGGACTCTGTGACCTATGAGAATAAGGCGAATGTCACGGCGAGCCAAGCCTTGGCTACCGACCTGGCGGTGATTATCTATACCTCGGGGACAACGGGCAAGAGCAAGGGCGTGATGCTACATCATAGCAACTTCATCGAGCAGCTCTATCAGCATCAAGTGAAGTACCCCTTCATCACGAACCGAGATATATCGATGTGCTTCCTACCACTGAATCATATCTTCGAGAAAGCGTGGACGTACCTCTGCCTCAGTATGGGCTGTCAGGTAGCCATTCTCAGCGACCCGAAGCGCATCCTTGAGGCTCTGCCGATGGTGCGCCCCACGATGATGAGCAATGTGCCACGCTTCTGGGAGAAGGTGTACATCGGTGTGCAGGATAAGATTGACCGCTCTCCGAAGCTCGTGCGCGGTATCCTTCGCCACTCTATTAGGGTGGGTGAACGCTATTTCTTCGACTTCGTAACGAGGGAGAAGGGACGTCCTCTCTACCTCAAGCTCCTGTATAAGCTCTACGATAAGACGCTCTTCGCGAAGGTGAAGAAGGCCATCGGTATCCAGCGTGGTCGCTTCTTCCCCGCGGCAGGAGCTTCTGTCTCGCCCGAGATCCTGCGCTTCCTGCGAGCCATCAACGTACCTATGTGCGTCGGCTATGGACTTTCGGAAACTACCGCTACTGTCTCCTCTCAGCCGTTGGAAGGCTTTGCTATTGACTCGATCGGTACGATTATGCCTGGTCTTCAGGTGAAGATCGATCCCGAGACCAGCGAAATCCTTATCAAGGGTGCTACGGTAACCAGTGGCTACTACAAGAATCCCGAGGCCAACGCAGAAGCCTTCACCGAAGACGGCTTCTTCCGGACAGGGGATGCTGGGCGTGTGGAGGACGGTGTGCTCTACTTCACCGAGCGCATCAAGGACCTCTTTAAGACCGCCAACGGTAAGTACATCGCTCCGCAGATGCTCGAGGGGATGCTCACTATCGACCCGCTCATCGATCAGGTGGCTGTAATCGCTGATGGGTATAAGTTCGTCAGTGCGCTGATCTATCCCAACTGGTCCGTCCTGCGCCGTGAGGCGGAGGCGCGTGGTCTGTCCCGTGAGATGACCGAAGAAGAGCTGGCTGCTAACCACGAAGTACACCGCCTGGTGATGGCGCACTTAGAGGCTGCGCTGAGTACCGTGGCACAGTATGAGAAGGTCAAGAAGTTCAAGCTCCTGACCACGCCCTTCAGTGTTGAGAGTGGCGAACTGACCAACACGCTGAAGATTCGTCGTAAGGTCGTCGCCGAGCGCTACGCCCGTGAGATAGCCAGTATGTATCAGGAGTAAGCTCCTGCAATGAAGTAAACAAACACATATATATAGTATAGACGATGAACTATTGGTTCGAATGCAAAGTCTCCTACG
>CAKMOP010000114.1 GCA_927910985.1 uncultured Porphyromonas sp.
GACGGCTTCGGCCTTTGATGTCGGTGACGTGTAGGGCAACGGGGCGCTCGGAACTTACCTCGATATCCCAGCCCTCGAAGCTGTTTCTACTGGAGAAGTTTACCGTGATGGCGCCATCTTCGTCAGAGGATACGATCTCGGGGATATTAGTATTCACCCCAGATAGCTTGGTGATGAGCTTCTCGTCCTTGACTTCTTTACCATTATATATAGTGAGGTGATCCAGACGACCGATATTCAGCTTGCGTATGCGCAGGTGGATGACCTCTCCCTTGCGAGGGATGAAGTGCACTGTACCATTAAATTTGGCAGGGTACTTGCCCGTAGGACCGCCATTGTCGTAGAAGGACAGTGGCTCAGTGATCTCAACGGTGTTGTCGCCAGAGGCCATCAAGAGGATGTGGCGAGTGACGCGTGCTCCTTCGGGATCGGGTTGCTTGACTGCCACAGAAGCTCCTGAGATGGTCAGCTCAGGCAGGGCGAGGTCAAGAGCTTGACCTGGGGTAGCGTCCGTAGCGATGTCAGCCGCTACATAGTAGTAGCTCTTGCGCTCGGGTAGCTCTTGGGATGTGGTGAGCTTGAGCACTACCGAGGTCTCTCCATTGGGAGTGACTGAGCCAAGAAGGGTCTTCTGTGCGTAAGCCTTGGGGCTTGGTAGGGAGTAGAGGTGGAGGGCAGCGAATGCTTTGGCTTCGCCCTTGAGCTGAAGCTTGATGGCGTCTAAGGTCTTAGGCGTAAGGCTCCCAGTGGTCTCGAGGTGAGGTCAAGGAATTCTAAGCCTTTTGCTCCTATGGGAGCTTCGTCCGTGGAAGCTTGCTCGACGACTTCTGCCGTGAGTTGCATAGGGATGGGCTCCTTGCTGCGAACGGTGGCCTTCCAGCCCTTAGCCAGACGCGCTGAGATCATTTCTTTCGGATTGAAGACAATGGTCAGCGCACCATCAGTGCTGGTAGAGCGGACGAACTTGGGACCACCATCGTTCATCGTCTTGTCATCGAGCTTCCAAAGGGGAGTACCCTTTTTATCCTTACCGGCATAGATCTCAAAGACTGCCTTTGTTCCTATACTTCCCTTCTGATAAAGTACATCGAAGGAGTGGAAGTCGATCTCGATCTTTTCTCCTTGCTTGCCCGGGAGGAAGGTCGTGATCTGTTCTTTTCTACCTCCATCGTAGTGCCCGAAGCTCATCGTCGGTGCGAAGGTCCAGTCGGAGTATACGGTGACGGTCTGTGGTGCTCCCTCGCGACTACGGTAGACGTTGTCGATGACGTAGGGTGTGGGGGCGGGCAGGCTCAGAGATTGAGGAGTATCCGACAAGACTGCACTGGTAGCGGTGAGGCTGAGTTTGTCCCCTGTAGTGGCCCTGTCGGAGATGTCGCCTGCTAAGAGGAAGGTGTTATCTCCGAAGTTGAGGTCGATCGGCTTCGTGAGCTTGAGGTGAGCATCTTCGCCTGTGATGGTGACTTCACCGAGGAGAGCGTCTGTGCGCACCTCTGTTCCTCGGTAAAGAGCTATACGCTTGAGCGCGCCACTGGAAGTGCCTTGAGTCGAGAGGTCAAGGGCTGAGAAGGTGAGCGCAGGGCTAATGCCTTCGGTCTTGAGGGTGAGCTGAAGAAGAGGCTTGTTGAGTTCGCCAGCTGCGGCCTGCTCCTTTTCTTTCGGATGGCTTGCAGTGGCTGAGCTGAACGTCATCTTTTGGGGGGCGATCGCCTCGACACGTGCGATGAAACCCGCTTTGGGAACGCCCGTGACACTTTTTAGGGATACGGTGAGTGCTCCATCAGCTTCGCTCGAGATGAGGGTGATGGGTACAGGATCCTTAAGGAGTGTTCGGAGTAGCTTCGTGGCCTCTGTGCCGTGTCCATTATAGATCTTTAGCAGGTCGTTCTTCTCTGGGTTGGTATTGAAGAGTTCAAGATTGGTAAAGGTAATGCGTACCTTCTGTCCTTTTTCTTTTGGTACGAAGGTCACATAGCCTTCGAAGTTCTCGCTAATCGTCCCTGTAGGTCCACCATCATCGTAGAAGTTGAGCGCAGATTCACCTACCTGGACTTCACGAGGGCCTGGTACCATATAGACGGAACCATTGGGCTCGCTGGGTACGGGCTGGTCAGTAGACTTCTTTTCGACACTATTGACGGTGGCTATCCATCCTTTCCCCGTAGGTGCTGTCCCTTCAAAGACAAAGGTGAGTGCTCCATCGGCGGAGGTGGAGTGGAAGAGGTGATGCGTAAGGTCGTTGCCTGTCAGCGTGTGAATCGGCTTGACTGTCGGCTTGGTGTACTTAATGTCATCGCTTTCATCTTCGTCGTCATTGCTGGAGTAGTCCTTAATGAGCTTTTGTCTTCCCTCGTAGACGTAGAGCTTAGCTCCTTTGAGGTCGAGCTCTGAGAAGTTGACCTCAATGGCTTGTCCATACTTAGGGATAAAGGTGAAAGCAGTGATGCCAGGGCGGGAAAGAATCGCGTTAGCACCGCCAGAGTCGTAGAAGGTTTCCGTCATTAGCACCTGCTTCGTCTGATGCTGCCCATAGAGTATCGGCATATTCACCCCAGCCTTTAGGCTTAGGTGCGTGAAGAAGGCGCACAATAAGATAATCGGTAGAAGACGTCTCATCGGCGTTAGTTATAAGAGTGAATTAAATTGAGTGCTCCAGGCAAGGTTGAGTTGTCTAAAGGCTGGTTATGGCTTGTCACTTTATACACCGCAAACTTACTGAGAATACTGCAGAATGTCAAGGTCAACCAAAGAAGCATCTACACCACACTCTGTGCCGATGCATATCATCTTCCTTTGGTGCAGCTTCTTTCCACGGATGGAGAGAGGGCGCTCCTAAGGTGGAAAGTAAACTTTCCACGGGAGGAAAGAATAGGAAAACTTGGTCTCTTGGGGGGGCATCGTACTAAGTTAGGTGGGAGGGACTCTACGATCGGGCAGGTGAGTTCACCGCTTAGGGTGAGGGGGGGGACGGTGCCAAATGTGATGCGTCAAGCTGACCCGTACGGGAAATGCTTATCTTTGCATATAATAATAGTTGTCGTATCCTTTTAGATATCCTTTGTATTCTTTGCCCCGCCGTTTATGAGTAAGCGAGTCATCTGGATGATTGTTATGGCCCTTGTCTTGGCCTATGGTCTCCTGTCGTGGGTGCAATATGAATACTATGGTCGTGTGCTGAATCTGCGTACCGAGGCGATTCGTAGCCAGATGAAGGAGGCTATGTCCGAAGTTGCCGAAGAGCTACAAGTACGCGAGCTCATCCGCTATCTCAATCGTGGATTGCAGCGTGAGAACGATCGCTTCAAGGATGGGGTCTTCCTTCCTACGGACGTAGCTGAGTTCGATATTTGGACGCGTACGAAGATCGATACCCAGATGGTACGCTCGGCTCTGAATCGGGATGATATCTACCTAAAGATGCCTCGTAGTGGGGGTGCGAATCGAATAGATTACCGCCCTTCTGATCGCCTGGTTCACTCCTATTTCTCGAATCTACATTCACTTGACCGCTATATCCTCAAGTATCTATATGATAGCTACGACAAGGATAGCATACCGCAGATGGTGAATGTTCGTCTGCTCAAGAGTCTCATCCGAGAGCACCTGGACAGCAAGGATCTGTGTGGTCCCTATCAGATGTCGCTCTACGACTATCGTGGGCGCACACTCTACGAGTATATCCCGCCGAGTATGGCGCGTGGCAAGCGATGGGGAGGAGCGCAATACGGTGGTGCAATATCTATTTGTTCCGACTGATGGCTCTGAGACGGATCGCCCCTATATGAAGGTCACGATCGATGCAACCCCGACGAAGTCGGAGGTGATGCGACTGGCTCTGCCGAGCTTCATCTCCACGCTGATCGTGCTCATCTTGGGCTTCTCTGCATTAGGTGTCCTGATTCGGCATATGAACTTCTCTACCCAGCGCTCGAGCTTCATCAATAATATGACGCACGAGCTGAAGACACCAGTGAGCACGATTCTTCTCTCCAGTCAGTCCTTGGGAAGGACGCTTGCAGAGCAGGGAGAGCTTCCTCAGAGGGCTCAGAGTGCGCTGGAGATTATTGCCTTAGAAGCACAGCGGATGAAGTTCCTCATCGACAAGGTGCTGCAGTTCTCTCTACTCGATGGAGCTACGGGGAAGTTCGCGCTTGAGCCACTTGATGTCAACGAGCTCTTACTGCCTGTGGCGGAAATCTACACCTTCCACGCCCAGCAGCGAGGTGGCGACCTGGAGCTGGATCTGAATGCACTGAATACGTGGGTGAAGGGGAGTCAGATACATCTCTCGAATGTCTTCTTCAACCTCTTAGATAATGCGGTTAAGTACAGTAAGTCCGACAGCCCACTACAGCTGGCCATCCGTACCAAGGACGAAGAGGGGATGATTCGCATCACGATCGAGGACAACGGTATCGGGATGGAGAAGCGCGAATTGAAGCGAGTCTTTGACCGCTTCTACCGTGTCACCTCGGGTAAGCGTCACGATGTGCGAGGCTTTGGGCTGGGACTTGCCTACGTGACCTCCGTCATCAATCAGTGTGGCGGTACGATCTCTGCCGAGAGCGACCTCGGGAAGGGAACGAAGATGATCATCCACCTTCCTGCCTCGGATAGCGAGTAGGGCGGTGGAAGCTCAGTACGGATTACTATTATTAATTGGTATATATAGACTAACCACAAAAGCTAATAGATTCGACGACTATGGACGAACCATTAAAGATTCTCCTGTGCGAGGATGAAGAGAACCTCGGTACGATCCTGCAGGAACTCCTTCAGAGCAAAAAGTTCGCCGTCACGCTCTGCACCGATGGGGAGCAAGGTTGGGAAGCCTTCAAGAGCGCAAAGTATGACCTCTGTCTTTTGGATATCATGATGCCCAAGCGCGATGGTCTTACCTTGGCTAAGGATATACGTAGCCTCTCGGGTGACGTGCCCATTATCTTCCTCACTGCCCTTGGTATGCGTGAGAATATCCTCGAGGGCTTCCGCTCAGGAGCTGACGACTATATCACGAAGCCGTTCAGTATGGAGGAGCTTCTCCTGCGTATCGAAGCTATCCTGCGCCGTACGACGAAGCACGAAGGAGAGAAGGAACCCCAGCGTGTCTATCAGCTTGGTCGCTATGTCTTCAATACGACGACGCAGACACTCGCCCTCGGAGAGTCATCTCGCCGTCTGACGACGAAGGAGTGCGAACTGCTTTCTCTGCTTTGTCTCTTCGCTAATCAGACGCTGGAGCGTAGCCACGCGCTCAACGTCATCTGGGGCGTCTCCGAGCCTACGGGGACGCACGACTCGACCTTCACCCAGCGCAGTATGGATGTCTATGTGACCAAGCTGCGCCGTATGCTCGACGGTGATCCACGTGTCGAAATCAAGAACGTCCACGGTAAGGGATACAAGCTCGTCATCCCCACTGAGGCGTAGGCACGCCCCCTCCTGGGCTCCGCCCACTACTCATCAGACAGCTACACATCACTTACCTCCCCCTTGGCCGCCTTCCTTCGGCGGGTATCCTCCGCGATACCTGCCGTAGGAGAGTGGCCTATTATCCATAAAGAATTGAATGATGAGTAAAAGAATAAGCCCATCTCTGCCAAGAAGGGGAAACCCTCCAAGCAAGGCACAGACAAGGGCAATCCATAAATAAGCGGGATATCCTCCGCATCGCACGCCTGGTATTTGAGCAGAATGATGGGCGTGTATT
>CAKMOP010000115.1 GCA_927910985.1 uncultured Porphyromonas sp.
CCCTCAAAGAGGTGCGTTCCATATTCGTCGATGAGGGCAATGACCGTACGGAAGCGCGCCTGACGTGGAGTAGGTACACCGTCAAGTCGCGCCAAGAGTAAGGCAACATTCTCCTCAAAGGTGGCGTGCTCTCCAGCAAAGCGCGCCGAATAGACTCCAGGTGCGCCATCTAACGCTGCGACCTCAAGCCCCGTATCATCAGCAAAGCAGTACATACCATAGTGCTCCCAGATGTGGCGCGCCTTGATGAGCGCATTCCCCTCCAGCGTATCAGCCGTCTCAGGGATTTCCTCGTGACACCCTATATCCGCCAGGCTAACAATCTCCAGACGACCAGCGAAGAGGGCACGCACTTCCTCGAGCTTGTGGGCATTATTACTCGCAAATACCAGCTTTTTCATACATTTGTTTCATTAAGAAGAGCCTCTTATGAAGGCTTGATTCCCCCGCGAATGAGGCTCACAGGTCGGAGCAAAATTAAGGAGAATACACATACAAGACATATCCCGATGAATATAGAGCAGCTACGTGACTACTGCCTCTCCCTCCCACACGTCCACGAAGGGATGCCCTTCGGTGAGGGATATATCGTATATAAAGTGGTCGACCGCATCTTCGCCATTCTGACTCCCGACGGTGTAGCTCCCCGCCTTTCGCTCAAGTGCGACCCCGACAGAGCCGAGGAGCTACGCGCCTCCTATACGGCGATCATCCCAGGCTATCACCTCAACAAACGATACTGGAATACCCTCCTCCTCGAGGAGCACCTCCCCTCCTCCCTCCTACGCTCCCTCATCCGCCACTCGTGGAACGAGGCTTCAGCCAAGCTCACCAAGTCCGTGCGCACACAGCTCGGCATCACACCCCTTTCCACAGAAGATTAACCTCACTGACACCCCCCTTTAACACAAGAACAATATGGACACCTCACTACTTGAATTCATCGACCAGGTAGATAGCACCAACACCTACCTCACCAGTCAGATAGCCTCGGGACGCGACCTCCCTCAGCTCCACACCGTCGTCTGCCGTCAGCAGACCGCTGGACGTGGGATGCGTGGGAATACCTGGACCTCTCGCCCAGGGGACAGTCTCACCTTCTCCTTCCTACTGCGTAGCGACATGCTTCAGGGCAAGCAGCAGTTCGCCGTCTCTGAGCTCGCCGCCTGGGCGGTGATGCGCACCTTAGCCTACTATATGAATGAGGAGCAGCGTCAGCACCTCAGCGTCAAGTGGCCTAATGACATCTTCTACGGAGACCGCAAGCTCGCCGGTATCCTCATCGAGCACAGCCTCACAGGGACACGTGTCGACTACTCGGTCATCGGCATCGGGATGAACATCAACGACGAAGCCTTCCCCCCCGAGCTTCCCATAGCCGTATCCCTGCGAATGATCACGGGTAGAAGTCTCGAGCCGATGGAAGTACTCATCCGTCTGCATACCGAGCTCGCACAGCTCCTTCCCGACTTCCTTCTCGGTCGCTATCAGGAGGTACACCGCCACTATATGAAGCACCTCTATCGCCGTGAAGGCTTCTACCCCTTCACCGACGTACAGGGTCAGTTCCGCGCACAGATCAAGGACGTCACCCCTGAGGGGCGACTCGTCCTGCAGCGCGAGGATAGCTGGGAGCGTGCCTATGCCTTCAAGGAAGTCCGCTTCGATGCTGAGTAAGGCCGAGATTAAGGACATCCGTAACCTGCACGAAGCGAAGGGGCGCACGGCTCAGCAGCGCTTCATCGCCGAAGGAATTAAGCTCACAGGGGAGATGCTTGGCACTTTCCCCTGTGAGCTACTCATCACCAGCGAAGAGGTAGCGGAAGGAATTGCAGCACAAATCAAGCGTCTGCCACACGCCCAGCACCCACAGCGTATCGAGGTTGTCCCAGCGAGCTTCGACTGGAGTCGCATCAGCACCCAGCGACAGCCACAGCCACTCTTCGGGGTCTTCACCCTTCCTCGTGAGGAAGGTGAGAGCGTGGCACCCAGTGCGGGGCTTAGCCTCCTCTTAGACCGTATCCAAGATCCAGGCAACCTCGGGACGATTATCCGCACGGCGGACTGGTTCGGCATCGAGCATATCTACCTCGCTCCAGGCACAGCCGACCCCTTTGCCCCGAAGGTGGTGCAGGCTACGATGGGCGCACTCACCCGCGTTCAGCTTCACCGTCTACGGGATACCACCGCCTTCCTCGAGGGCTTCCAAGGGGAGCGACTGGGCACCTTCCTCGGTGGGGAAGACCTGTACTCTGCTACGCTCCCCACAGGACAAGACGCACCAGTGCTCCTGATTATGGGCAACGAAGGGCAAGGCATACACCCCGATTTGGAGCCATATATCGATCGGCGCATCACCATTCCGCCCTACCCCATCGAGCGCACGCACACCGAGTCGCTCAATGTAGCTATCGCCACGGCGCTCCTCCTCGGCGAGCTGCGCCGTCGGCACTAAGGCTCCACAGCCTCCCCCCCTATCTCTTCTAAACATATATCCCCCGCCGCGTCTCCCTTGAGACGGCGGGGGATAAATTATATATATAAGTGTCCTGTGTCCCTGAGTCC